>CBIGPF010000020.1:0-53599 GCA_966191535.1 uncultured Pseudomonas sp.
AGGTTGACCCCCAGGCGCTCGGCGGCCGCCGACAGGCGCTGCTCGGCCGGCACCACGAAGAGTACCGCGGGGTCGGCAGGGCAGGTCAGCCAGGCGTTGTCGGCCAGTTCGGCTTCCAGCTGGCCGGCCTCCCAGCCCGCGTAGCCGAGGGTGATCAGGTGTTGTGCAGGGCCGCTGCCGTCGGCGATGGCGAACAGCACGTCCTGGGAGGTGGACAGCGACAACTCGCCCAGCTCGAGGGTGGCCTGGTAGCTGCGTCCGGCGGGGTGCAGAACGAAGCCGCGATCCGTCTGTACCGGGCCGCCGGTATAGATGGTCATGCCCTGGCAGCGCACCGGCGGCAGTTCGTCCGGGCGCAGTTGCTCGAGGACGTCGGCAAGGCTCAGGCCGCTGGGGCGATTGATGATCAGGCCCATGGCACCCTGCTCGTTGTGTTCGACGAGGTAGGTGACGGTCTGGGCAAAGTTGGAGTCCGCCATGTGCGGCATGGCGATCAGGAAATGGTGCTTGAGGTAGCTCGCGGCTGTGCTTTTCATGCCGGCTAGTTTCAGGCCTGGGGGCCAAAGGGACAAGACTTGAAAGCGTCAGCCGGTGCTGCCGGGCGTGTCGGCTCAGTTGCTGGACAGGCGATCGCCGCGCTCGAAGCGCCAGGTGCGGATGATTTCCAGGCGGTCGATGTCGTTCAGGTCGCCGGAGAAGGGCGCGAAGGGCGCGGCCAGGCGCACGATGCGCTGGGCGGCCTGGTCGAGCAGGGGCTGGCCGGAGGATTCCAGCACCTGCACTTCATACAGGGAGCCGTCGCGGTTGATCGACACCAGCAGGCGCAGGTTGCCGTAGATGCGCTGGCGGCGGGCTTCGTCCGGGTAGTTGAGGTTGCCGATGCGCTCGATCTTCTTGCGCCATTCTTCCTTGTACCAGGCGCCCTTGTCGCGCATGGTCGAGGCGGCGCTCAGGCGATGGATGCGCGGGCGCTTGGCGTAAGCCTGCTGCTCGCGGGCAAGGTCGGCCTCGAGGCTGGAGATTTCCGCCGAAAGCTGGCTGGAGTCGAACTGCGGCGCCGGCTTGGCGACGGTCTCGGCCTTGGGTGTCTGCTGCTTGGTCTGCACCTTGTCCGGGCGCGGGGTGCGGGTGGCGACGGCGGCCTTGGGCGCTTCCGGGCTCTTGGCCTGGCGCGGGGTGGCCGGCGGGGAAACTTTCTTGACTTCGGTGTCCTGGAACGGCGCCTGCTCGGTGGTCTTGGGGATCGCCTTGTGTTCCAGGGTGCCGCTACCCTGCTGGTTCATCTGGGCGAGGTAGTCGGCCTTTTCCGGCGCTTTCTCGCTCTTGAAGCTGGCCAGGGTGATTTCCAGCGTCTTGCTCAGCTGGCTGGGCATGGGCATGGTGAAGCCCACACCCAGCAGCACAGCCACGTGCAGGATGGCCGCAACGAACAGGGTGAAACCCAGACGGTCCGCCGGACGGACGCCGGAGGACACGGGGAAGTCTTGGTGGGTTGCAGCGTTCATTGCGGGTCGCGTAGGCCAGGGTGGGGCGGAAGTCTGCCGACGAGGCTTATAAAAGTCTATGACGCACTGCGCGCCTTGAGCTTTTCGTCGATGACGGCCATCAGTCTCTCGCCGATGCGTGTGTCATAGGCGGCATCGATCTCGCGGATGCACGTCGGGCTGGTGACGTTGATCTCGGTGAGGTTCTCGCCGATCACGTCCAGGCCGACGAACAGCAGACCGCGCTTGCGCAGTTCCGGGCCGACCTGCGCGGCGATCCAGCGGTCGCGCTCGGTCAGTGGCTGGGCTACGCCCCGGCCGCCGGCGGCCAGGTTGCCGCGGGTCTCGCCCTGGGCGGGGATGCGCGCCAGGCAGTATTCCACCGGCTCGCCGTCGATCATCAGGATGCGCTTGTCGCCGTCCTTGATGGCCGGCAGGTAGCGCTGCGCCATGACCTGTTCCTGGCCGTGGCGAGTCAGGGTCTCGAGGATCACCGAGAGGTTCGGATCGCCTTCGCGGTGGCGGAAGATCATCGATCCGCCCATGCCATCCAGGGGTTTGAGAATGATGTCACGATGCTGTGATGCAAACTCGCGCAGAATGTCGGCCCGGCGGGTGACCACCGTCGGCGGCGCGCACTGCGGGAACAGCGTGGCGAAGTACTTCTCGTTGCAGTCACGCAGGCTCTGCGGCTTGTTGACGATGAGCGTGCCGGCGGTTTCAGCCTGTTCCAGCAGGTAGGTGGAGTAGACGAACTCGTTGTCGAAGGGCGGATCCTTGCGCATCAGGATGACGTCCAGGTCCGACAGCGGCTGGTCGACTTCGTCTTCAAGCTCGAACCAGTGGGCCGGATCGTAGAACACCTTGAGCGGACGCATGCGGCCGCGGGCGACGTTCTCCTTCTGGTAAAGGTCCTGCTGTTCCATATAGAAGAGCTCCCAGCCACGGGCCTGGGCAGCGAGCAGCATGGCCAGGGAGCTGTCCTTCTTGAAACTGATCTGCGCGATGGGGTCCATCACGATCCCGAGGCGTACGCTCATGGGATGTCCTCCTGGGACTCGAGGCTGCGACTTGGAGTCGCGCCGCAAAGGCTGAAAATGGACGCTCAGGGTGGCGCTGGATGTGCGCTCGGTCAAGGAAAAAGCCTGCGTGTTCCGGGTCTTATGGCCTGAATTTGCTGGGCGTGGTAAAGATTCTGGCGATTGTGGTAAAAGGTTCCCACGATTGGGTCGCAGCCCGACGGTGGCAGGGCGCTTGCGCACTGAAATAAAAAGCGGAAAAACGACTCACCGAGATGGTAAGGGCGAACATGGAACAGCATTCCGACGGTTTGAAAGTAATGGTGATCGACGATTCCAAGACGATTCGTCGCACAGCTGAAACCCTGCTGAAGAAAGTCGGCTGCGATGTCATTACAGCCATCGACGGCTTCGATGCGCTGGCCAAGATCGCCGATACCCATCCCAGCATCATCTTCGTCGACATCATGATGCCGCGCCTGGATGGCTATCAGACCTGCGCCCTGATCAAGAACAACAGTGCCTTCAAATCCACGCCGGTGATCATGCTGTCCTCCAAGGACGGTCTGTTCGACAAGGCCAAGGGTCGCATCGTCGGTTCCGATCAGTACCTCACCAAGCCCTTCAGCAAGGAAGAACTGCTCGGCGCGATCAAGACCCATGTGCCCGACTTCACCCCGGTGGAGCACGCTTCCTGAAGTCCGGCCCTGCGCCGGTGACGCCTATTCCGTATGGGGACCACAATGGCTCGAATTCTGATTGTTGATGACTCGCCGACCGAGATGTACAAGCTGACCGCGATGCTGGAAAAGCACTCGCATCAGGTGCTCAAGGCCGAAAATGGCGCCGATGGCGTGGCCCTGGCTCGCCAGGAGAAGCCGGACGTCGTCCTGATGGACATCGTCATGCCTGGCCTTAATGGCTTCCAGGCGACCCGCCAGCTGTCCAAGGACCCGGAAACCAGCGCGATTCCGGTCATCATCGTTACCACCAAGGATCAGGAGACCGACAAGGTCTGGGGCAAGCGCCAGGGCGCTCGCGACTACCTGACCAAGCCGGTCGACGAAGAAACACTGCTCAAGACCATCAATTCGGTGCTGGCCGGCTGATACAGCCGTGCCTGCACGTACAGCACATAATTATTAGAGAAGGCCAGGGCCGGCATGGCGGAAGTCCAGAGTCCTTTCGAGGTTCTCGTCCAGATCGATCAGCGCTGTCGGCAGCTGGCTGCGGGCCTGCCCGCCCAGCGCGAGGTGGTGCAGAGCTGGAACGGCATCGGCTTTCGCATGGCTGGGCGCCTGTTCGTTGCGCCCATGGGGGAGGTCGGCGAGGTTCTTCACGAACCGCGCTACACACTGCTGCCCGGAGTCCGTGACTGGGTGAAGGGGGTCGCCAACGTGCGCGGCCGCCTGTTGCCGATCATGGATCTGTGCGGCTTCCTCGGTGCGGAGCTTTCGCCTCTGCGCAAACAGCGGCGCGTGCTCGTGGTGGAACACCAGGAAGTCTTCGCCGGCCTCATCGTCGATGAGGTATTCGGCATGCAGCACTTCCCGGTGGACACCTTCTCCGAGCAGCTGCCGCCCCTCGAAGCGGTCCTGCAACCCTTTATTCATGGCGTCTTCCACCGGGAGCAACCCTGGCTCGTGTTCAGTCCGCATGCGCTGGCTCAACACCCGGGGTTCCTGGATGTCGCCAGCTAGAGTTTGACCGGTTGGGCCGGCGTTGCCGGCCCTTGTTGTGACATGGAAACCGTAATCGTGGTGGGTCCAGGCGGGGGCCGAATATGAAAAATATAAAGGCAGGCAGTCTTTTTTCGGGTGCGCGTAGCAGCTCGCTGATCCTTGGGCTCTTCGTGGTCCTGATCGTGGCGATCGTTCTGCTGTTCGCGAACTTCGCTTACCTCAACACCCAGGCGAACCACGACAAGCAGTACATCGGCCATGCCGGCGAACTGCGCGTGCTGTCCCAGCGTATCGCCAAGAACGCCACGGAAGCCGCGGCGGGCAAGGGCGAGGCGTTCAAGCTGCTGAAAGAAGCGCGCAACGACTTCGAGAAGCGCTGGAACATCCTCTCCAAGGGTGACGAGAGCACCGGCCTGCCGCCGAGCCCGGATTCGGTACAACCGCAGATGGCGGATGTGCAGAAGGACTGGGACACCCTGCGCAAGAACGCCGACTCCATCCTCGCCAGCGAACAGACCGTACTGTCCCTGCACCAGGTGGCCGCGACCCTCGCCGAGACCATCCCGCAGCTGCAGGTGGAGTACGAAGAGGTCGTCGACATCCTGCTGGAGAACGGCGCCCCGGCCGACCAGGTCGCGGTAGCCCAGCGCCAGTCGCTGCTGGCCGAACGTATCCTCGGCTCGGTGAACAAGGTGCTCGCCGGTGACGAGAACTCCGTGCAGGCAGCCGACAGCTTCGGCCGTGACGCCAGCCTCTTCGGCCGCGTACTCAAGGGCATGAAGGAAGGCAACGCGGCGATGAGCATCTCCAAGGTGACCAACGCCGAGGCCACCGACCGCCTCAACGAGATTTCCGAACTCTTCGAATTCGTTTCCGGCTCGGTGGACGAGATCCTCGAGACCTCCCCGGAACTGTTCCAGGTCCGTGAAGCCGCCAACACCATCTTCGGTGGTTCCCAGACCCTGCTGGACAAGGCATCCAACCTCGCCGCCGGCTTCGAGAACCTGACCGAAGGCCGCGTGTTCAACCAGGTTGCCAGCGCCGCGCTGGGCATCATCGCCCTGGGCGCGATCATCCTCATCGGCCTGGTGATGGTGCGTGAAACCAACCGCCGACTGGCCGAGACCGCCGAGAAGAACGAACGTAACCAGGCGGCGATTCTGCGACTGCTCGACGAAATCGCCGACCTCGCCGACGGTGACCTGACGGTGGCCGCGACCGTGACCGAGGACTTCACCGGTGCGATCGCGGACTCCATCAACTACTCCATCGACCAGCTCCGGGAGCTGGTGGAAACCATCAACCTGACAGCCGTGCAGGTGGCCGCCGCCGCCCAGGAAACCCAGGCCACCGCCATGCACCTGGCCGAGGCTTCCGAGCACCAGGCCCAGGAAATCGCCGGCGCCTCCGCCGCGATCAACGAAATGGCCGTGTCCATTGACCAGGTATCGGCGAACGCCTCCGAGTCCTCGGCGGTAGCGGAACGTTCCGTAGCCATCGCCAACAAGGGCAACGAAGTGGTGCACAACACCATCACCGGCATGGACAACATCCGTGAGCAGATCCAGGACACCTCGAAGCGGATCAAACGCCTCGGTGAATCGTCCCAGGAGATCGGTGACATCGTCAGCCTGATTAACGACATTGCCGACCAGACCAACATCCTCGCACTGAACGCCGCGATCCAGGCGTCCATGGCGGGCGACGCGGGCCGCGGCTTCGCCGTGGTAGCGGACGAAGTACAACGTCTGGCGGAACGTTCCTCGGCGGCGACCAAGCAGATCGAGGCGCTGGTGAAGACCATTCAGACCGACACCAACGAAGCGGTGATCTCGATGGAACAGACCACCTCCGAGGTGGTACGTGGTGCCCGCCTGGCGCAGGACGCCGGTGTGTCCCTGGAAGAGATCGAGAAGGTATCCAAGACCCTGGCAGCGTTGATCCAGAACATCTCCAACGCCGCCCGTCAGCAGGCTTCCTCCGCCGGCCACATTTCCAACACCATGAACGTGATCCAGGAGATCACCTCGCAGACCTCCGCCGGTACCACTGCCACCGCGCGCAGCATTGGTAACCTGGCCAAGATGGCCGGCGAGATGCGCCACTCCGTATCCGGCTTCAAACTGCCGGACACCGCCGAACAGGCCTGAGCAGAGGAGGTGCGCTGCTCTTTGCCGGGTAGCGCACGACAATCTTGAGCGAGGGGCGCGACATGCAGGCAAGTGGCGTCTGGTCGTTGCAGCCGTTGGCCGACATGTCGGCCGCGGACTTCCGCGACTGGCAGGCACTGTTGGAAGACCGGACCGGCGTCGTGGTCAACGAGCAGCGCCGCGCCTTCCTGCAGACCAGCCTGGGCGCGCGGATGCGCGAACTGGGCATCGCCGACTACGGCACCTATTACCGCCAGGTCACCGATGGCCCGCGCGGTGCCGTCGAGTGGTCGAACCTGCTGGACCGTCTCACCGTTCAGGAAACCCGTTTCTTTCGCCACAAGGCATCGTTCGACGTGCTGGAGAGCTTTCTGCGCCAGCGTCTCGGACAGGTCGGCCCGAGTCGGCCGCTGGCCTTGTGGAGCGTCGGCTGTTCCAGCGGCGAGGAGCCATACTCCCTCGCCATGGTGGCCGCCAAGGTACTGGAAGACGCAGGTCTTGCGCCGCTGTATGGCGTGACCGGCACCGACATCAGCCTCAATGCCCTGAACCGGGCGCGCGAGGCAAGCTATGCGGCACGCAAGCTTGAGGATATCGACCCGGAACTGGCCACGCGCTACTTCAGCGCGCAGGATGACGGTCGATACGCCGTGATACCCGATCTCGCTGGGCGCGTCTGTTGCGCCCGGCTGAATGTGCTGGAACTGGCCAAGGCGCCAATGTCCGGCATGGACGTGATTTTTTGCCAGAACCTGCTGATCTATTTCCGCCGCTGGCGGCGGCGGGAAATCCTCAATCGCCTGGCCGAGCGCCTGGCGCCTGGGGGATTGCTGGTGATCGGAGTGGGTGAGGTCGCCGATTGGCACCACCCGCTGCTCGAACCGGTCGCCGATGAGCGCGTTCTGGCCTTTACCCGGAAGGGATGACACAGACACATGAGTGGAGTGGCTATGGGTGATCGGCACGATTATGTCGCCCTGGAATGGGTAAAAGGCGAGATTGCCGAAACGCTCAAGCAGGCGCGGCAAGCCCTCGAATCCTACGTCGAGAACCCCCAGGACCCGACGCGGATGGGCTTTTGCCTGGCCTATATCCACCAGGTGCGTGGCACCCTGCAAATGGTGGAGTTCTACGGCGCGGCCCTGCTCGCCGAAGAAATGGAGTACCTGACCCAGGCGCTGATCGACGGCAAGGCCTCCAGCCAGAGCGAAGCGCTGGAAGTGCTGATGCAGGCCATCCTGCAGCTGCCGGCGTACCTCGAGCGCATCCAGAGCGCCCGCCGCGACCTGCCGCTGGTCGTGCTGCCGCTGCTCAATGACCTGCGTACCGCGCGTGGCGAAAAGCTGCTCTCGGAAACCAGCCTGTTCTCCCCCGATCTGTCCCGCGAGTCCCCGGTACTGCCGGTGGACGCCCTGGCGCGCCTGCGTACCGCCGAACTGCCGGCCCTGCTGCGCAAGCTGCGGCAGATGCTCCAGGTCGCCCTGGTCGGCGTCATTCGCAACCAGGACCTGCCGACCAACCTGGGCTACCTGGCGCGTGTCTTCGCCCGCC
Organism: uncultured Pseudomonas sp.; assembly: GCA_966191535.1. Classification (GTDB taxonomy): domain Bacteria; phylum Pseudomonadota; class Gammaproteobacteria; order Pseudomonadales; family Pseudomonadaceae; genus Pseudomonas. Next base: position 7,887 of record CBIGPF010000020.1, read on the forward strand.
TCGAGTCCCTGTGCAAGGACGCCCCGCTGGGCCGCCTGTGGGTCATCGCCTCGGCGATGATCGAAGGCCTGGCCAACGGCAGCATCGCCAACGGCACCTCGGTGCGTAACCTGCTGCGCCAGGTCGACCGCGAATTCAAGCGCCTGGTCGACCAGGGCGCCGACGCCATGAACCAGCCGGCGCCGGACGAACTGATCAAGAACCTGCTGTTCTACGTGGCCAAGGCCTCCGACCAGTCGCCGCGCGTGCGTGCGGTGAAGGACGAGTACCGCCTGGACGACGCCCTGCCGGGCGAGGCCCTGGTGGACGAGGAGCGCGCCCGTCTTGCCGGCCCCGACCGCGACGCCATGCGTTCGGTCGTTGGTGCGCTGTGCGAGGAGTTGGTGCGGGTCAAGGACAGCCTCGACCTCTTCGTGCGCAGCGACCGCAGTGGCGTGAGCGAACTGGGCAGCCTGTTGGCGCCGCTCAAGCAGATCGCCGACACCCTCGCCGTGCTGGGCTTCGGCCAGCCGCGCAAGGTCATCCTCGACCAGATCGACGTGGTCAGTGCCCTGGCCCACGGCCAGCGCCAACCCAACGACGCCACCCTGATGGACGTCGCCGGCGCGCTGCTCTATGTCGAGGCCACCCTGGCCGGCATGGTCGGCCCGAGCGAGGAGCCGGGCAGCGAAGAGAACGTCCTGCCGACCACCGACGTCGAGCAGATCCACCAGGTGGTGATCAAGGAAGCGCGCAATGGCCTGGAACTGGCCAAGGACGCGATCATCGAGTTCATCGCCTCGCAGTGGAACCACGAGCACCTGGCCCGCGTGCCGGAACTGCTGACGCAGGTTCGCGGCGGCCTGGCGATGATCTCCCAGGAACGTGCGGCGAAACTGCTGGAAAACTGCAATCGCTACATCCAGGAACAACTGCTGGTGCGCCAGGCCGTACCGGACTGGCACAGCCTGGACACCCTGGCCGACGCGATCACCAGCGTCGAGTACTACCTCGAGCGCCTGTCGGAAGACCACAACACCCAGGGCGACATGATCCTCGACGTGGCCGAGGAGAGCCTGGACAGCCTGGGCTACTCGCTCAAGCCGCGTCCGTCGATCCTCGATGCCGAGCCGGAAGCTCATGCCTCGGCGCCGCGACCTGCACCTCTGGACAATCCGCTCGACGAAATCGATGTGCTGTCCGCGCAACCGCTGGCCGAGCCGACCGAAGCGGTGCCGTTGGACGAGGTCCCTGAACTGGCCGCGCCGGTGGAGATCGCCGACAGCTTCGAGCCGGTCAGCCTCGATACCGCTCCGCGCGAAGAGCCGTCGCTGGAACTGCCGTCCGAGCTGGCATCCATCGAAGAGCCGGCGCCGGTCGAAGAACCGACCCTGGACCTGGCTGATTTCGACGCGCCGCAACCCGTGGCGGGCAGCGAAGAGCCCTTCACGTTCGAATCCCTGGAGCCGGTCGTCGCGCCTGCTGCCGCGGAAGACTCCGCCGTGCTGGCCGACATCGAGCTCCCTGCCGAGTCCAGCGCCCCGCTCGCCGGCGAAGCCGAATCGAGCTTCACCTTCGAGCCCCTGGAACTGGACTCCGGCTTGCCTGCCGCCGAGCCCCTCGCTGAGCTGGGCGCCTGGACCCTGGACGAGGTCGAGCCGCTGGCCGCCTCTACCGAACCGAGCGCGCCGACCGCCACCCTGGAGCCGGAAAGCCTCAGCTGGGACATCGAGCTGGAGCCGGCCGCGCCAATCACTGACACCACCCTGGCCGACGAGGGCTGGTCGCTGGACGACAGCCACAAGGCCGACAGCATCGAGTTCAGCCTCGAGACGGTGGAAGAAACGCCCTCGCAGCCGCTGGCCGATGAGCTGAGCTGGAGCCTGGATGACGCCGCTCCGCTGGCCGAGACCCCTCGTTTTGACGAGCCGGCTCAGCTGGACACGCCGATTGCCGCGCAGACCTGGGAATCCCTGGACCTCTCCGCACCGCAGGCCGAAACCGCTGCGTCGCCGCAGCTGCTCGAAGACTTCGCCAGCCTGCCATCGCTGGAAGCCACGCCGGCCCCGGTGGACGAGCTGACCTGGGACATGGAATCGCTCACCCCGACCGGCGAGAAGCCCGTCGAGGAAGACTGGTTCAGCATCGACCTGACGCAGCCGGCTGCCGAGTCGCCCGCGCCGTCCCTGCAGCTGGACGAAAACTTCGCCAGCCTGGAGTCGCTGGACGACCTGGGCCTCGCTGCTCAGCCGGCTACTGGCGAGCTGTCCGTGCCGGAAGAGGCGCTGGTCAGTGACGACAACTGGACCCTGGGCGAGCTGAGCGAGCCGACCGTGCTCGACGCTGGCGTCGACCTGAGCCTCGACGCTCCGCTAGAGCTGGAACCGCTGGAGCCGCTGGTTGAAGCCGAGGCTCCGAGCTTCCAGGCCGAGGCCTGGAGCGACGAGAACATCGCCGACCTGGACCTGCCGGAAGTCGAGCTGCCCAGCCCGCCGGCCGAGCCTGAGCCGGTCGCCGAGGCGCCGGCGAAGCCGCTGTCCCTGGCCGAAGTCATGGCTGCCCCGGTCCAGGCGATCAATCCGCCGGCCCAGGACGTGCCGCCCAGCCTGCTGCCGCCGCCCGCCGACGAAGAACCGATCGACGAAGAGCTGCGCGAAGTCTTCATCGAAGAAGCCGGTGAAGTGCTGGAGACCATCGGCGAGCACCTGCCGACCTGGCTGGTCAGCACCGACGACCGTGAGTCGCTGACCGAGATCCGCCGCGCCTTCCACACCCTCAAGGGCAGTGGCCGGATGGTTCGCGCGCTGGTGATCGGCGAGCTGGCCTGGTCCATCGAGAACCTGCTCAACCGCGTACTCGACCGCAGCATTGCCGCATCGCCAGCAGTGTTGCAGGTGGTGCAGGACGTGGTTGCGCTGATGCCTGAACTGGTCGAGGAATACGCCGCCAGCGCCCAGCGCCAGCGCGACGATGTCGACCGCCTGGCGGCCACCGCACATGCCCTGGCCAAGGGGCAACCGGTGCCGCCGCCCGGAGGCGGGCTGCCTGAGGCTGCGCCGCAGGTCGAAGAGATCACCCCCGAACTGGCCGATGTCCAGGAAATCGCCGGACAAGCGGCCGACGAAGGGCTCGACGAAAGCCTCGATCCGCAGTTGCTGGAGATCTTCCGCAACGAAGCGGAAGCCCATCTGGAAACCCTGGTCGGCTTCCTCGCCGATTGCGCGCAGCAGCTGCCGCAGCCGGTGACCGACGACCTGCAGCGCGCCCTGCACACGCTCAAGGGCAGCGCGCACATGGCCGGCATCCTGCCGATCGCCGAAATCGCCACGCCGCTGGAGCGGCTGGTGAAGGAATTCAAGACCAACCTGCTGCAGGTCGACCTGCGCGAGGCCGAGCTGCTGCACGCTGCTGAAGGCCTGTTCCGCGTCGGTCTCGACCAACTCGTCGAAGGTCGCCCGCTGGCGCCCATCGAGGGCAGCCCGGAGCTGCTGGCGCGCATCGCGCAGATCCACCAGGAGCGCCTGGAGGCCGCCGAAGCCAAGCGTCGCGGTGAGAGCGGCGAGGGCAGCGGCAACGATCCGCAGCTGATCGGCATGTTCCTCGCCGAGGGCATGGACATCCTGCTGGACGCCGAGGACCTGCTGCGCCGCTGGCGCGAGCACCCGCAGGAACGTCACGAGCTGGGGGCCCTTTACGACGAACTGGAAACCCTGAGCCGTGGCGCGCAGATGGCCGAGCTGCCGCAGATGGCGGAACTCGCCGACGCGCTGCTGGCGGTCTACGGCGCCGTGCGCCAGGGTCGCCTGGAAACCGGCGATGCCTTCTTCTCCGCTGCCGAGACCGCCCATGAGGCGCTGATCGGCATGATGGACCAGGTGGCCGCCGCCCTGCAGGTCAGCGCCCATCCGGAACAGGTCGAGGCACTGCATCGCCTGCTGGATGCTCCGGTCGCCGCGCCGGAGGATGCTGCCGACGAACCCCGGGATGACGCCGAGATCGAGTTCGTCGACCTGGAAAGCCTGACCGCCGAGGACTTCCCCGCCGAAGATGAGGAATTCCTCATCGACAGCCGCCCGGTGGACGACGATAACCTGCCCGACGGCCTGAGCTGGTCGCCGCGTACTGACAACGACGGTGCCCCGCGCGGCGCCGCCGACGATGACGACGATGACGTCATCACCGCCGAGACCCCGCACGGCCATCCCGCGCCGCAGCAGCCACCGCGCGCGCTGGACGAGGAAATGGTGGCGATCTTCCTCGAAGAGGCGGTCGACATCCTGGACAACGCCGGCCAGGCGCTGGACCAGTGGCTGGCCTCGCCGGAGGGCCTCGCCGCGCTCTCGACCCTGCAGCGCGACCTGCACACCCTCAAGGGTGGCGCGCGCATGGCGGAAATCCGCGAGATCGGCGACCTGTCCCACGAACTCGAATCGCTCTATGAAGGTCTGCTGGACCATCGTTTCCAGCACAGCCAGCCGCTGGGCGACCTGCTGCGCACCTGCCACGACCGTCTGGCGACCCAGCTCGACCAGCTGCAGGCCGGCCAGGCGCTGACCGATCCGGCCGACCTGGTGCAGACCATCCGCACCTTCCGCCAGAACCCGGCCGCCGGCCTCCAGTCGCCGCACGCCCTGGCTGCGCAGCAGCAGGATGCCGTGGCCGAGGAGGACGAGGCCATCGAGCTGTCGCCGGTCATCGAAGACGACATCGAAACGGAGCTGCCTGTCGAGGCTGCAGCGGAGGCCGAGGCCGCCGAAGCGCTCAAGATTGCCGATCCTGAGGTCATCGACCTCGACGCCGGCCTTTCTCCTGTCGCGGCGGAGACGGAGGCGGAGATCGCCGCGGAAGACCTCGACCTGCAGGCCTTCCTCGACGCCGCCGAAGTCGACGCCGCCGGTTCGCTGCCCGCGGAGCCGGAGGTCGTCGAGCCTGTCGCCGCTCCTGCCCCTGACGTGCCAGGCGTGCAGGACAGCGAGTACGAGCTGGACGAGGACCGCGACCAGGAACTGGTGGAAATCTTCCTCGAAGAAGGTTTCGACATCCTTGAAAGCTCTTCCGGCGCTCTGCAGCGCTGGATGGAAAACCCCGACAACAGCGTCGAGCTGGAAGCGCTTCAACGCGACCTGCACACCCTCAAGGGCGGCGCGCGGATGGCCGAGATTCGCCCCATTGGCGACCTCTCGCACGAACTGGAATTCCTCTACGAAGGCCTCTGCGGCGGGCGTCTGCGCGCCAGTCCGACGCTCTTCGAGCTGCTGCAGCGCTGCCACGACCGTCTCGCCGAGATGCTCGAAGCGGTCCAGCAGCATCGCCGGATTCCGGGAGGTGAATCGCTGATCGACGCGATCCACCGATTTCGTGCCAACCCCGAAGAACAGCTGAGCATCCCTAGCAGCGTCAGCCTGCACGCGGTCAGTGCCTCGCATGCCGTGCCGGAAGGCCCGGAAGCCGACATCCTGGATATCTTCCTGGAAGAGGCCGATGACCTGCTCGAGGGCATGGAGCAGGCCCTGGGCCGCTGGGACGCCGAACGCGAGAACGGCGCGCTGGATGAGCTGCTGCGCATTCTCCACACCCTCAAGGGTGGCGCGCGCCTGGCTGGCCAGGTCAGCCTGGGCGATCTGGCCCATGACCTCGAACAGCACCTGGGCGAAGCCCAGCAGCAGGGTGCGCCCTGGCCGGAAAGCCTGTTGCTGGACGTGCAGTCCGGCTTCGAAGGCCTGCAGGACGAGGTCGACCAACTGCGCCTGCACCTGGGCGAAGTCGAGAGCGCGGATAGCCAGCCCGAAGCGCTGGACGAGCAACCGGTTGCCGAACAGCCCGCCGTGGTGAACCTGCCGGCGCTGCCCGAAGCGATCATGGCCGCGGCCGTTCCGCAGCGCGTCGACGCGCCGGTGGTGCTGCCCTTCGTCCGTCGTGCCCAGGAAGCTGCCCAGGAAGCCGCTGCGCGCCGTGCGCCGCAGGAACTGGTGAAGGTGCCGGCACAGCTGCTCGAAGGCCTGGTCAACCTCGCCGGCGAGACGTCCATCTTCCGCGGCCGCGTCGAGCAGCAGGTGAGCGACGTCGGTTCGACCCTGGGCGAGATGGACGCCACCATCGAGCGGGTACGCGACCAGCTGCGCCGCCTCGATACCGAAACCCAGGCGCAGATCCTCTCGCGCCACCAGGCCGACGCCGAGCGTGCCGGCTACGAAGACTTCGACCCGCTGGAAATGGACCGTTACTCGCAGCTGCAGCAGCTCTCCCGCGCGCTGTTCGAGTCCGCTTCCGACTTGTTCGACCTCAAGGAAACCCTGGCCGCCAAGAACCGCGACGCCGAGACCCTGCTGCTGCAACAGGCGCGGGTCAACACCGAGCTGCAGGAAGGCCTGATGCGTACCCGCATGGTGCCTTTCGACCGCCTGGTGCCGCGCCTGCGCCGGATCGTCCGCCAAGTGGCGAGCGAGCTGGGCAAGCAGGTGGAGTTCGTGGTCAGCAACGCCGAAGGCGAGATGGACCGCACCGTGCTCGAACGCATCGTCGCGCCGCTGGAGCACATGCTGCGCAACGCGGTCGACCACGGCATCGAGTCCGGCGAGGCACGCCGTATCGCCGGCAAGGCGGAGCAGGGCACCATCCGCCTGACGCTGGGCCGCGAGGGTGGCGACATCCTCCTGACCCTGGCCGACGACGGCGCCGGCATCCGCCTGGAAGCGGTGCGCCGCAAGGCCATCGAGCGCGGTCTGATGACCGACGACAGCGAGCTGAACGACCACGAGGTGCTGCAGTTCATCCTCGAGGCGGGCTTCAGTACCGCCGAGAAGGTCACGCAGATCTCCGGCCGCGGTGTGGGCATGGACGTGGTGAACTCCGAGGTGAAACAGCTCGGTGGCTCGATGAGCATCCACTCCAGCGTCGGCGAAGGCACCCAGTTCGACATCCGCCTGCCGTTCACCGTGTCGGTGAACCGCGCGTTGATGGTGCTCTCCGGCGAGGACCTGTACGCCCTGCCGCTGAACACCATCGAGGGTATCGTGCGGGTCTCCCCGTACGAGCTGGAGGCGCTGTACGAGCAGGCCGCCGCCGACGAGACCGGCGCTGCGCCGAGCTTCGAATACGCTGGCCAGAGCTATGAATTGAAGTACCTGGGCGACCTGCTCAACAACGGCCAGCATCCCAAGCTGGTCGGCCAGTCGCTGCCACTGCCGGTGATCCTGGTGCGCTCGGCGGACCACGCCGTGGCCGTGCAGGTCGATGCCCTGGCGGGCTCGCGCGAAATCGTGGTGAAGAGCCTCGGTGCGCAGTTCGCCGGCGTCAGCGGCATCTCCGGCGCGACCATCCTCGGTGACGGTCGCGTGGTGGTGATTCTCGACCTGCTGGCGACCATCCGCGTGCGCCACGCCCACGCCCTGCAGTCGCAGCCGCGTCGCCAACTGGCCGGTCCGACCGCGGCGGAAATCGAGCACCAGCGCCCGACCCTGGTCATGGTGGTGGACGACTCGGTCACCGTGCGCAAGGTCACCAGCCGCCTGCTGGAGCGCAATGGCATGAACGTACTCACCGCCAAGGACGGGGTGGACGCCATCGCCCAGCTGCAGGAACACAAGCCCGACATCATGCTGCTGGACATCGAGATGCCACGCATGGACGGCTTCGAGGTGGCCACCCTGGTGCGCCACGATGAACAGCTGAAGGACCTGCCGATCATCATGATTACCTCCCGTACCGGCGAGAAGCACCGCGACCGTGCCCTGGCCATCGGCGTCAACCAGTACCTGGGCAAGCCGTACCAGGAGTCCGAGCTGCTGGAGAACATCCACAAGCTGGTGAAGGCTCATGTCTGATCAGAGCACGCCGCGGATAGCGGTGATCGCCGATACCTCGCTGCAGCGCCACGTGCTGGCGCAAGCCCTGGCCGGCCACGGTTACCAGGTCGTGCTGAACGCCGACCCGGCGCGCCTGGAAGGCGACCAGCTGGACGCCTGCGAGACCGACCTGTGGCTGGTGGACCTGGCACAGCAGGAAGACTCGCCGCTGGTGGACAACCTGCTGGAACAGTCGCGGGTGCCCGTGCTGTTCGGCGAAGGCCATGCGCCGGAGCGGCATTCCGAGCATTACCCGCGCTGGGAGCGCCGTCTGGTCTCCAAACTGCGCAAGCTGGTGGGTGATCCCAGCGCCGGCGTCGGCCGCAGCCTGGCTGCGCTGCTTGATGAAGCGCAGCGACCGACCCGCGTGACGCTGCCCGATGACCTCGCGGCCTCCCCGTTGAAGGCCGGCGAGCCGGCTGCGCAGGTGTGGCTGCTGGCCGCGTCGCTGGGCGGCCCGGCAGCGGTGAAAACCTTCCTCGATGCGCTGCCCGGCGGTCTGCCGGTGGGCTTCCTGTATGCCCAGCACATCGATGCGTCCTTCGAAGCCAACCTGCCGCAAGCGGTTGGCCGTCACAGCCAGTGGCACGTCAACACCGTACGCGATGGCGATCCGGTGCGCTGCGGCGAAGTCGTGGTGGTACCGATCACCCAGGAGCTGGGATTCGACGACTCGGCGCGCATGCGTGTCGAAGATCGCAGCTGGCCGGAGCCCTACAGCCCGTCCATCGACCAGATGATGCTCAACCTCGCCCAGCAGTACGGCGATCGTTGCGGCGTGATCGTGTTCAGCGGCATGTGCAGTGACGGCAGCGCCGCCGCGGCCTACGTACGCCGCCAGGGGGCGCCGATCTGGACCCAGCGCGCCGACAGCTGCGCCTGCTCCAGCATGCCCGACAGCCTGCGCGAAGGCGGCTACAGCACCCTTTCCGGCGACCCGCGTGAACTTGCGGCGGCGCTGGTCAACCACCTTGCCGAGCAATGCGTCGGCGCAGTCACGCAGTGAGATAAGGCCCGATGAGTGATCTCCCCGTCGCCAATGCCGGCGTTGCCAATACCGCTGTTGCCAATGGTGCCGCGGCCAACGCCGCCCCCAGCAGCCTGACCGGTCTGCTGGTGCCGCTGGCCGACCGCAACCTGCTGCTGCCCAACGTCGCGGTGGCCGAGCTGATCACCTACCGCGCGCCGCACCCGGTGGACGGCCTGCCGTCCTGGTACCTGGGCCAGGTGGCCTGGCGCGACCTGCGCCTGCCGCTGCTGTCCTTCGAGGCGGCGTCCGACGGCCAGGCGGAGGTCAGCCCCGGTGCGCGAGTGATCGTGGTCAACGCCCTGGGCGGGCGACCCAACGTGAAATTCTTCGCCCTGCTCGTGCAGGGCATCCCACGCTCGGTGAAGGTCAGCAGCGACCTCAAGCGCGCCGACGTGCCGCTGGCGCCGCTGGAGCTGGATGCCGTTGACCTGGGCGACGCCCAGGCGCGTATTCCCGACCTGGCCGCGCTGGAGCAGAAGTTGGCCGACTCCGGCCTCATCTGACCGGGCAAGCCGTGAACGGTGGCCTGCGCCTTGCCCAGCTCGGGGAGCACCCCGGCTTCGAGGTCGCCGGCGCCACCCTCGGCGGCCACCGTTTCGAACGCCACAGTCACGACGAATTCGTCATCAGCGCCAACCTGCGGGGTGAGGAACGCGTGTGGCTGGATGGCCGCACCTTCGACGCCGGACCCGGCGCCATCACCACCTACAATCCCGGCCAGATCCAGGGCGGCGGCGTTGCCGAAGGCCAGCCCTGGCAGTTCGTCAGCCTCTACGTCGCGCCGGATCAACTGGCCGCGATGCTGGGCCTGCAGCGCCTGGAATTCGAACGACCCACCGAGCGCCTGCCCGTGTTGACGGCGGCCCTGGCCGACGCCGTCGAACGCGTGCTGGGCGATGACGCCTTCGTCCGCCAGCGCGGCGAAGAACGCCTGACGCTGCTGCTGGCCGAGATCGCCCGCGCCATGGGCGTGCGCCTGCCCCTGGATGCTGCGGAAAATGGCGGGCGGATCGCCGACCTGCAGGACTGGCTGGCGGCCGATCTGGTGCGGCAACCCAGTCTCGACGAGATGGCGGCCTATCTTGGCCTGTCGCGCTTTCACCTCCTGCGCAGCTTCCAGAAGCAGGTGGGCCTCAGTCCACGGCAATGGGCGATGCAGCTGCGCACCCGCCGCGCCCAGGCCTTGCTGCGGGTGGGCCTTCCGGCCACCGAGGTGGCGCACGAACTGGGCTTCGCTGATCAGAGCCACCTGAACCGGCACTTCCGCGCGGCCTATGGCGTGTCGCCGGGACATTTCCAGCGCGCCCTGCGCTGAGCAATCCGGTTCAAGTCCGGCCGCCGCTGCCCAGGCACAATTGCGCCATCGCCCACCTGTTCGAGAGCTGATCCATGACCCTGTTTTTCGCCGCGCTGCTGTTCGGTATCGTCTTCTGCCTGTCTCCCGGCGCGGTCCTCGCCGAAACCCTGCGCCGCGGCCTGAAGGGTGGCTTCCGCCCGGCGCTGCTGGTGCAGTTCGGCTCGCTGATCGGCGATGCGGTGTGGGCACTGATCGGCCTCACCGGGCTGGCGCTGCTGCTGGGCCACGAGACCTTGCGCCTGCCGCTGACCCTGGCCAGCGCGGCCTACCTGGCCTGGCTGGGCGTGCAGAGCCTGCGCGATGCCGGTCAGGTTGGCGTGGTGGAGGAGAGCGACACCGGCGAACACAACGCCGGGGCTTTTGCGTCCGGGGTCATGCTGTCGCTGTCGAACCCGAAGAACATCGTCTACTGGGGCGCGCTGGGTGGCGCCATGGCCGGGCTGGTGAACGGCGTGCCGTCGCTGGCGGACTCGCTGGTGTTCTTCGCCGGCTTCATGACCGCCTCGGTACTCTGCTGCTTTCTCTGCGCGGCGCTGGTCGACTGGCTGCGGCGCAACGCCTCGCCGCGCTGGCACCGGGTCAGCCATGCATTGTGCGGGGTAGTGTTGCTGGTGCTGGCGGGGTTGGCGTTGCGGGGGATCTGAAGCGCCGAAGCGCTTAGAAATCCCCCCAAAGCTGCTGCGCCACGCTCAGTGCTACCACCGGAGCGGTCTCGGTGCGCAGTACGCGCGGTCCCAGTCGTGCAGCATGGAAACCGGCGCCCTTGGCTTGCTCCACTTCCGCGTCGCTCAGGCCGCCTTCCGGGCCGATCAGGAAGGCCAGGCTGGATGGTTTGTCATGGCTGGTCAGCGGCTCGGCGACCGGGTGCAACACCAGCTTGAGCTGTGCCTCGCAGCTCTCCAGCCAGTCGGCGAGGGTGACCGGAGCGTTGAGCACCGGCAGCACCGAGCGGCCGCATTGTTCGCAGGCGCTGATCGCCACCTGGCGCCAGTGGGCCATGCGCTTGTCGGCGCGTTCGTCCTTCAGGCGGACTTCGCAGCGTTCGCTGACGATCGGGGTGATCTCGCTGGCGCCCAGTTCGGTGGCTTTCTGGATTGCCCAGTCCATCCGTTCGCCGCGGGACAGGCCCTGGCCCAGGTGGATGTGCAGCGGTGATTCGGCCTGGCCGTCGAAGGCCTCGCGCAAGTCCACGCGGACGTTCTTCTTGCCCACTTCGATCAGTTCGCCCAGGTATTCGCGGCCCGAGCCGTCGAACAGCTGCACGGCGTCGCCGGCCGTGTGCCGCAGCACGCGGCCGATGTAATGGGCCTGGGCTTCGGGCAGCTCGTGCTGGCCGAGGGAAAGCGGGGCGTCGATGAAGAAACGGGAGAGGCGCATGGCGATGTCGAACTGAAGGAGGAAAGCGGCAAGCTTAAAGCTTTCGGCCTGCCGCTTGTAGCCGATCAGCCCGGATCGCGATGTTCGGGGAAGCGCTCGCTGACCGCCACGCTGACGCTGTCGCGGGTGGCGATGTCGATGCCTTCGCTGGCGACCTCGGCGAGGAAGTCGATCTGCTCGGGGGTGATGATGTACGGCGGCAGGAAGTACACGACACTGCCCAGCGGGCGCAGCAGCGCGCCGCGCTCCAGGCCGTGCTGGAAGACCTTCAGGCCGCGGCGTTCCTGCCACGGGTAGGCGGTCCTGGTGGCCTTGTCCTGGACCATCTCGATGGCGAGGATCATGCCGGTCTGGCGGACCTCCGAGACGTGCGGGTGATCGGCCAGGTGCGCGGTGGCGCTGGCCATCCTGGTCGCCAGGGCCTTGTTGGCCTCGATGACGTTGTCCTGCTCGAAGATGTCCAGGGTCGCCAGGGCGGCGGCGCAGGCCAGCGGGTTGCCGGTGTAGGTGTGCGAGTGGAGGAAGGCGCGCAGGGTGGCGTAGTCGTCGTAGAAGGCCTGGTAGACCTTGTCGGTGGTGAGCACCGCGCTCATCGCCAGGTAGCCGCCGGTGAGCGCCTTGGACAGCACCAGGAAGTCCGGGGTGATGCCGGCCTGTTCGCAGGCGAACATCGTGCCGGTGCGGCCGAAGCCGACGGCGATCTCGTCGTGGATCAGGTGCACGCCGTAGCGGTCGCAGGCCTCGCGTAGCAGCTTGAGGTACACCGGGTGGTACATGCGCATGCCGCCGGCGCCCTGCACCAGCGGCTCGACGATCACCGCGGCGACTTCCTGGTGGTGCTGCTCCAGCGCCTGCTCCATGGCCGCGAACATCGTCCGCGAGTGTTCTTCCCAGCTCACGCCTTCGGGGCGCAGGTAGCAGTCGGGGGTCGGCACCTTGATGGTGTCCATCAGCAGCGACTTGTAGGTCTCGGTGAACAGCGCCACGTCGCCCACCGACATCGCCGCCACGGTCTCGCCATGGTAGCTGTTGGTCAGGGTGATGAAGCGCTTCTTCTCCGGCTGGCCGAGGTTGTGCCAGTAGTGGTAGCTCATCTTCAGCGCCACTTCGATGCCGGCCGAGCCGCTGTCGGCATAGAACACCCGGGAGAAGCCAGCCGGCGCCAGGCGCAGCAGGCGTTCGGACAGCTCGATCACCGGCTGGTGGCTGAAGCCGGCGAGGATCACGTGCTCCAGCTGGTCCACCTGGTCCTTGATGCGCTGGTTGATACGCGGGTTGGCGTGGCCGAAGACGTTGACCCACCAGGAGCTGACCGCGTCCATGTAGCGCTTGCCTTCGAAGTCCTCCAGCCAGATGCCTTCACCGCGGCGGATCGGGATCACCGGCAGGCGTTCGTGGTCTTTCATCTGGGTGCAGGGGTGCCACAGCACCTCGAGATCGCGCTGCATCCACTCGGCGTTCAGGCCCATGGTCTGCTCCTTGAAATGATGGCTCGTCAGACGGTCGACTCGCCCGGATCGGGCAAGCCTATGCAATGCACCTGAGATGAACAAGGACACGTCCCAGGGCACATGCTCCAGGCAGCCGACCAAGACGGCTATTCGGCTCTCGGGCGCTGACGTATGCTTCGCGCCTTTGCACCAATTCGGGGAAGTCTGGCGATGAAAATGGGATGGCTGCGCGCTGCCGCGTTGCTTGCTCTGGGGGTGTTCAGTGCAGTGGCGCTGGGCAAGGACAAACAACCGACCGCCATCGTGGTCGGTGGTGGGCTCGCCGGTCTTTCCGCGGCCTACGAACTGCAGCAGGCGGGCTGGCAGGTCACCCTGCTGGAAGCCAAGCCGCAGGTGGGCGGCCGTTCGGGCCTGGCCACCAGCGAATGGATCGGCAACAAGAAGGTCCAGCCGACCCTCAACGGCTACCTGGACACCCTGAAGGTGAACTCGGTGCCGGCGCCGGAATTCGTCCGTACCCCGAGCTACCTGATCGACGGCCTCTACTACACCAGCGCTGACCTGAAGGCGAAGATGCCGGCCGTCGCCGCTGACCTGGAGCGCTTCGAGAAGTCGCTGAACGAGCTGTCCGCCTCCATCGACGACCCGCTCAACCCGCTGGCGAACAAGACCCTGTTCGCCCTCGACCAGCTCACCGCCGCACGCTGGCTGGACAAGCTGAACCTGTCGCCGACCGCACGCCTGCTGGTCAACCAGCGCATCCGCTCGCATTACGACGAGCCGTCGCGCCTGTCGCTGCTCTACCTCGCCCAGCAGGGGCGTGTGTACCGTGGCGTCGACGACCGCGACCTGCGTGCGGCGCGTCTGCCCGGCGGCAGTCAGGTGCTGGCGCAGGCCTTCGTCAAGCAGATCAAGACCATCAAGACCAACGCCAAGGTCACCTCGATCAGCCAGGACAAGGACGGTGTGACCGTCAAGGTCGGTGCCACCGGCTACAGCGCCGACTACCTGGTGCTGGCCGTCCCGCTGCGTGCCCTGGGCAGCATCACCCTGACCCCGGGCCTGAACGAGAAGCAGCTGGCGGCGCTCAAGGGCACCAACTACGGCTGGCGCGACCAGATCCTGATGAAGTTCAAGCGGCCGGTGTGGGACGACAAGACCCGCCTGTCCGGCGAGATCTACAGCGATCAGGGCCTGGGCATGATCTGGGTCGAGCCCGCGACCAAGGGCGGCGCCAACGTGCTGATCAACCTGTCCGGCGACAACGCCCGCGTGATGCAGGCCTTCGGTGACCGCCAGCTTTCCGAGCAGGTGCTGATCCGCATGAACAAGTACTACCCGAAGATGCGCGGTGCCTACGACGGCTACGAAATGCGTCGTTACAGCATCGACGCCGGCACGGGCGGTTCCTACCTGGCCTACGGTCCGGGCCAGATCAGCCGCTTCTGGCGTGTGTGGGAGACTCCGGTGTCCCGCGTGGCCTTCGCCGGCGAGCACACCGACGCGCTCTACCCGGGCACCATCGAAGGCGCCCTGCGCAGCGGCAAACGTGCTGCCAGCCAGGTCCGCGACCTGTACGCCGGCAAGACGCCGGTGCTCGAAGGCGCGACGATGGTCGCTGACAACAAGCCGGCCGCCAGCGACAAGCCGGCCGAGAAGGGCGAGAAGAAGGGCATCATGTCCTGGCTGCCGTTCTGATCCACGCAGCTCCATCCACAATGCCGGCGAAAGCCGGCATTGTCGTTTCTGGCTCTGGGACGGGCGTTTCAGACCCTGACCTATCTTGTCAGTCGATGTTTCAAAGCAGATTTTTCTGCTTTTATTCGATGGATTAACCGCTAGTCTTGAATTCCCGTAATCAAGGATGTCGATCGATGCAATGGCGTAATTCCCCCGCTCGCTACGGACTGGTCAGCCTGTTCCTGCACTGGGGCAGTGCGCTGGTGGTGTTCGGCCTGTTCAGCCTGGGCCTGTGGATGCGCGAGCTGGACTACTACGACACCTGGTACCACCGCGCCCCGGAAATCCACAAGAGCATCGGCATCCTCCTGGCCATTGCGCTGATCGTGCGCGTGCTCTGGCGCTTCATCAGTCCGGCGCCGCCAGCTCCGGCCAACCACGGCCAGATGACCCGCGTGGCCACCAAGCTCGGCCACCTGGCGCTCTATGCACTGCTGTTCGCCGTGATCATTGCCGGCTACCTGATTTCCACCGCCGAGGGCAAACCCATCAGCGTGTTCGGCTGGTTCGACGTGCCCGCCACCCTGAGCGGCATCACCGACCAGGCCGACATTGCCGGTGCGATCCACCTGTACCTGGCCTGGACGCTGGTGGTGCTGGCCGTGCTGCATGCCCTGGCGGCGTTCAAACACCATTTCCTCGACCGCGATGCGACCCTGGTGCGCATGCTCGGTCGTGCCGCGAAATAACACCTCACCTCAAAGGGAGATTGCTTCAATGCTGAAGAAGACGTTCGCCGCTCTGGCGCTGGGTACCGCCCTGTTCTCCGCTGGCCAGGCCATGGCCGCGGACTACAAGATCGACAAGGAAGGCCAGCACGCCTTCATCGAGTTCCGCATCAAGCACCTGGGCTACAGCTGGCTGTACGGCCGCTTCGATGACTTCGACGGTGCCTTCACCTTCGATGAGAAGAACCCGTCCGCCGACAAGGTCAAGGTGACCATCAACACCAACAGCGTGAACTCCAACCACGCCGAACGTGACAAGCACCTGCGCAGTGCGGACTTCCTGAACGTCTCGAAGAACCCGACCGCGACCTTCGAATCCACCGCCGTGAAGGCCGATGGCAAGAATGCCGAGATCACCGGCAACCTGACCCTGAACGGCGTGACCAAGCCGGTCACCATCAAGGCTGAACTGGTTGGCCAGGGCGATGATCCGTGGGGCGGCTATCGTGCCGGTTTCCTCGGCACAACCACCCTCAAGCTGAAGGACTTCAACATTCAGCGCGACCTCGGTCCGGCTTCCCAGGAAGTCGAGCTGACCCTGTCGGTAGAAGGGGTGCGTCAGTAAGACGCAGGAGTGTGAAGACGCCGGCGAATGCCGGCGTTTTCGTTTGTGGCGTCAGTCTGCGTGACCCTGCAGGCATTGCCGCAGGAGCTGGGTGAGGGTGCGTTGCTCCTCGTCGTCCAGCGGCGCGAACAGACTGTCATGGGTTCGTGCGAGGATGGCCTGGGTGCGCTCGTCGACGCGACTTCCGGCCTCGGTGAGGAACAGCTGGAAGCTGCGCTGGTCGTCGGGGTTGCGTTCGCGGCGAACCAGGCCGAGAGTCTCCATTTCACGAATCTTGCGGGTAACCAGCGCTTTGTCGCGGCACATCTTGCGACCCAGGCTCTGCAGGCTCTGGCCGGCATCGGCGCCGATCAGTTCGAGCAGGCGGATGTCCGGCGGCGTGAGGTCGATGCCTTCGGCACACAGTTCATCCTGGAGGCTCTCGCGCAAGTGGTCGAGAACCTTCATCAGGGTCTGTGGCAGGTCGGGATTCACGCTGTGGGTCATCGGCTCGGTCACGGTAAGTCTTGTGTAAATCAGGTTGATCGGCTCAACCATTTTTTCGTATTTTAGTTGATGATATCAACTTTGTTCGTCGCCGCGACTGCCTTGCGGGAAACCTACTGCGACATCAGCCATTGGCTAAAACGTTTCAGTAGTTTTCCCTCAGGGCTTTCGGACGTTTACAAACAGAGCTGAATGTAAGTATTTTTGCCAGCTTTTCCGGACCGGCAAGCCCACAGCCAAACCGGATGCTTTGCTCACGAGGACAACGATATGCAACGAAAGCCAGCCATGCGCGCCCTGGTCCCGGCCCTGCTCGTCGCCATGGCCACTCTTGCCGGCTGCGACAAAGCCCAGGCCCCGCAGGAGAAGCAGATCCCCGAGGTCGGTGTCGTCACCCTGCAGCCGCAGGAAGTGACCCTGAGCACCGAACTGCCGGGCCGTACCACCGCGTATCGCATTGCCGAAGTTCGCCCGCAGGTGAACGGCATTATCCTCAAGCGCCTGTTCAAGGAAGGCAGCGACGTCAAGGAAGGCCAGCAGCTGTACCAGATCGACCCGGCCACCTATGAAGCGACCCTGCAGAGTGCCCAGGCCAACCTGGTGTCCACCCAGCAGCAGGCCGAGCGCTACAAGGAACTGGTCAAGGACGAGGCGGTGAGCAAGCAGCAATACGCCGACGCCCAGGCCGCCTACCTGCAGGCCAAGGCCACTGCCGACAGTGCCCAGATCAACGTGCGCTACACCAAGGTCTACTCGCCGATCTCCGGCCGCATCGGTCGTTCCAGCGTGACCGAAGGCGCCCTGGTGCAGAACGGCCAGACCACTGCCATGGCCACCGTGCAGCAGCTGGACCCGATCTACGTCGACGTCACCCAGTCTTCCACGTCGCTGATCCGCCTGCGCCGCGAGCTGGCTGCCGGCCAACTGGAGAAGGCCGGCGACAATGCCGCCAAGGTCAAGCTGTACCTGGAAGACGGTTCCGAATACCCCATCGAGGGCAAGCTGGAGTTCTCCGAGGTCTCGGTTGACCAGGGCACCGGCTCGGTGACCGTGCGCGCGATCTTCCCCAACCCGAACAAGGAGCTGCTGCCGGGCATGTTCGTCCATGCGCAGCTGGAAGAGGGCATCAAGAAGCAGGCCATCCTGGCGCCGCAACAAGGCGTCACCCGCGACTTCCGCGGCATGGCGACTGCGCTGGTGCTCAATGGCGAGGACAAGGTCGAGCTGCGCACCATCAAGGCCGATCGCACCGTTGGCGCCTACTGGCTGGTCAGCGATGGCCTGAAGCCCGGCGACCGCCTGATCACCGAAGGCCTGCAGTACGTCCAGCCGGGCGCCCAGGCCAAGGCAGTACCCGCGAAGAACGTGGCGCCCACCGCTGGTGCCGCCGACAAGCCCGCCGCCGCAGAACCGGCCAAGCAGGGTTAATCAAGGGGATTCGTAATGTCGAAGTTTTTCATTGACCGGCCCATCTTCGCCTGGGTAATCGCCCTGGTGATCATGCTGGCGGGCGGTCTGTCGATCCTCAAGTTGCCGGTGAACCAGTACCCGGCCATTGCGCCGCCGGCCATCGCCATCCAGGTGAGCTACCCGGGCGCCTCCGCCGAGACGGTGCAGGACACCGTGGTGCAGGTCATCGAGCAGCAGATGAACGGTCTCGACCATCTGCGCTACATCTCCTCGGAGTCCAACTCCGACGGCAGCATGACCATCACCGTGACCTTCGACCAGGGCACCAGCCCTGACATCGCCCAGGTTCAGGTGCAGAACAAGCTGCAGCTGGCCACGCCGCTCCTGCCGCAGGAAGTGCAGCAGCAGGGCATCCGCGTGACCAAGGCGGTGAAGAACTTCCTGATGGTGGTCGGCGTCGTCTCCGAAGACGGCAGCATGACCAAGGAAGACCTGTCGAACTACATCGTGTCCAACATCCAGGACCCGCTGTCGCGGACCGCGGGTGTGGGTGACTTCCAGGTGTTCGGTTCGCAGTACGCCATGCGTATCTGGCTGGACCCGGCGAAGCTCAACAGCTTCCAGATGACCCCGGGCGACGTGAAGACGGCGATCCAGGCGCAGAACGTGCAGATCTCCTCCGGCCAGCTGGGTGGTCTGCCCGCGGTCAAGGGCCAGCAGCTCAACGCCACGATCATCGGCAAGACTCGCCTGCAGAGTGCCGAGGAGTTCCAGAACATCCTGCTCAAGGTCAACGCCGACGGTTCCCAGGTTCGCCTGAAGGATGTCGCCGATGTCGCCCTGGGTGGCCAGGACTACAGCATCAACGCCCAGTTCAACGGCAAGCCTGCCTCGGGTATCGCGATCAAGCTGGCCACCGGTGCGAACGCGCTGGACACTGCCAAGTCGATCCGCGCGACCCTGGCCACGCTGGAGCCGTTCTTCCCGCAGGGCATGAAGATCGTCTACCCGTACGACACTACCCCGGTGGTTTCCGCCTCCATCCATGAGGTCGTGAAGACCCTGGGTGAAGCGATCCTGCTGGTGTTCCTGGTGATGTACCTGTTCCTGCAGAACTTCCGCGCCACGCTGATCCCGACGATCGCCGTGCCGGTGGTCCTGCTGGGCACCTTCGGCGTACTCGCCGCCTTCGGCTTCTCGATCAACACCCTGACCATGTTCGGCATGGTGCTGGCGATCGGCCTGTTGGTGGACGATGCCATCGTCGTGGTGGAAAACGTCGAGCGGGTGATGGCCGAGGAGGGCCTGTCGCCCCGCGAGGCGGCGCGCAAGTCCATGGGCCAGATCCAGGGCGCGCTGGTGGGTATTGCCATGGTGCTGTCGGCGGTGTTCCTGCCGATGGCCTTCTTCGGCGGCTCCACCGGCGTGATCTACCGCCAGTTCTCCATCACCATCGTCTCGGCCATGGCCCTGTCGGTGATCGTGGCGTTGATCCTCACCCCCGCGCTGTGCGCCACCATGCTCAAGCCCATCGAGAAGGGTGACCATGGCGAGCACAAGCGTGGTTTCTTCGGCTGGTTCAACCGCAAGTTCCTCGCCACCACCCATGGCTACGAGCGCGGCGTCACCTCCATCCTCAACCATCGCATGCCGTACCTGCTGATGTACGTGCTGATCCTCGGCGGCATGGTCTACCTGTTCACCCGCATTCCCACTGCGTTCCTCCCCGACGAGGACCAGGGGGTGCTGTTCGCCCAGGTGCAGACCCCGGCCGGTTCCTCCGCCGAGCGCACCCAGGTGGTGGTGGACTCCATGCGCGAGTACCTGCTGGAAAAGGAAAGCAGCTCGGTGGCCTCGGTGTTCACCGTGACCGGCTTCAACTTCGCTGGTCGTGGCCAGAGTTCGGGCATGGCGTTCATCATGCTCAAGCCCTGGGAGGAGCGTCCGGGCGCGGAGAACAGCGTGTTCGCGCTGGCCCAGCGCGCGCAGATGCACTTCTTCAGCTTCAAGGACGCGATGGTGTTCGCCTTCGCCCCGCCGGCGGTACTCGAACTGGGTAACGCCGTGGGCTTCGACATCTTCCTCCAGGACCAGGCGGGCGTTGGTCACGACGTGCTGATGCAGGCGCGTAACCAGTTCCTCGGACTGGCCGCGCAGAACCCGATGCTGCAGCGCGTGCGTCCCAACGGCCTGAACGACGAGCCGCAGTACAAGCTGCTGATCGACGACGAGAAGGCCAGTGCGCTGGGCGTCTCGCTGGCAGACATCAACAGCACCATCTCCATCGCCTGGGGTTCGAACTACGTCAACGACTTCATCGACCGTGGTCGGGTGAAGAAGGTCTACCTGCAAGGCCGCCCGAACGCGCGGATGAGCCCGGAAGACCTGGACAAGTGGTACGTGCGCAACAGCAGCGGCGAGATGGTGCCGTTCAGCGCCTTCGCCACCGGCGAGTGGAGCTACGGCTCGCCGAAACTGGCGCGCTACAACGGCGTGCCGGCCATGGAAGTCCTCGGTGAACCGGCCCCGGGCCGCTCCACCGGTGAAGCCATGGCGGCAGTCGAGGACATCGTCAAGCAACTGCCCAAGGGCGTCGGCTACTCCTGGACCGGTCTGTCCTACGAGGAGCGTCTGTCCGGCTCGCAGGCCCCCGCGCTCTACGCATTGTCGCTGATCGTGGTGTTCCTCTGCCTGGCGGCGCTGTACGAGAGTTGGTCGATCCCGTTCTCGGTGATGCTGGTGGTGCCGCTGGGCGTCATCGGTGCGCTGCTGGCGACGTCCATGCGCGGCCTGTCCAACGACGTGTTCTTCCAGGTGGGCCTGCTGACGACCATCGGCCTGTCGGCGAAGAACGCCATCCTCATCGTGGAGTTCGCCAAGGAGCTGCATGAGCGCGAGGGCAAGCCCATCGTCGCGGCGGCCATCGAGGCGTGCCGGATGCGTCTGCGTCCGATCGTCATGACCTCCCTGGCGTTCGTCCTCGGCGTGCTGCCGCTGGCGATCTCCACCGGTGCGGGCTCGGGCAGCCAGCACGCAATCGGTACCGGCGTGATCGGCGGCATGGTCACCGCGACCGTCCTCGCGATCTTCTGGGTACCGCTGTTCTATGTGGTGGTCAGTACCCTGTTCAAGGACAAGCTGTCCAAGGAACAGGAAGCCACCGAGAAGGGGCATTGATATGAGAAAGTCCTTCCTGTCCCTCGCGGTCGCGGCAGTCGTGTTGTCCGGCTGCTCGCTGATCCCCGACTACGAGCGCCCCGAGGCGCCCGTGGCCGGTGCCTATCCGCAGGGCGATGCCTACGATGCGGCGCAACCGGCCACCGCCGGCGCCGACATCGGCTGGCGCGAGTTCTTCAAGGACCCGCAACTGCAGCGACTCGTCGAAGTCTCGCTGGAAAACAACCGTGACCTGCGCGTCGCCGCGCTGAACATCGAAGCCTACCGCGCGCAGTACCGCATCCAGCGGGCCGACCTGTTCCCGGCGGTCGATGCCAGCATCACCGGCTCGCGCCAGCGCCTGCCGGCCGACCTGTCGACCACCGGCAGCTCGATGATCAGCAGCCAGTACGGCGCGACCCTGGGCGTCACGTCCTGGGAGCTCGACCTGTTCGGTCGCCTGCGCGCCCTGCGTGACCAGGCGCTGGAAACCTACTTCGCCAGCGAAGAGGCTCGCCGCAGCACCCAGACCAGCCTGGTGGCCAACGTCGCCAACGCCTACCTGACGCTGCGTGCCGACCAGGCCCAGCTGCAACTGACCCGTGACACCCTGGGCACCTACCAGAAGAGCTACGACCTCACCAAGCGCAGCTACGACGTCGGCGTCTCCTCGGCCCTGGACCTGCGTCAGGCGCAGACCTCGGTGGAAAGCGCGCGGGCGACCCTGGCGCAGTACACCCGCCTCGTGGCGCAGGACCAGAACGCGCTGGTGCTGCTGCTCGGCTCCGGCCTGCCGGCGGACCTGCCGCAAGGCCGCGGTCTGGGCGACGAACTGCTGGCCACCGTGCCGGCGGGCCTGCCCTCCGACCTGTTGCAGCGCCGCCCGGACATCCTCCAGGCGGAGCACCAGCTCAAGGCGGCCAATGCCAACATCGGCGCGGCGCGGGCGGCGTTCTTCCCGAGCATCAGCCTGACTGCCAACGCTGGCAGCCTCAGCCCGGACCTGTCCGGTCTGTTCGACGGCGGTTCCGGCAGCTGGCTGTTCAAGCCGTCGATCACCTTGCCGATCTTCAACGCCGGCAGCCTGCAGGCGAGCCTGGACCTGGCCAAGGTGCAGAAGGACATCAACGTGGCGCAGTACGAGAAAGCCATCCAGACGGCCTTCTCCGAGGTCGCCGATGGCCTCGCCGCGCGCGGTACCTTCAACGAGCAACTGCAGGCGCAGCGTTCGCTGGTGGATGCCAGCAGCGAGTACTACCGCCTGGCCGACAAGCGCTACCGCACCGGTGTGGACAACTACCTCACCCTGCTCGATGCGCAGCGCTCGCTGTTCAGTGCCCAGCAGCAGTTGATCAGCGACCGCCTCAACCAGCTGACCAGCGAGGTCAACCTGTACAAGGCCCTCGGCGGCGGCTGGCAGGCCACGGCGGCGGAAGCCAAGCCGATCTCCAGCGAGGCGCCGAAAGGCTGATCCTCACCGGCTGGAAACGAAAACGCCGCCCCTCGGGGCGGCGCTTTAGTTTATGCATCCGGGGCGGTCCGGTGCGGAGGGCGGGGGCCAATCGCGGACGGAGTCCGCTCCTACGCTGCCGGTGAAGGCGGCGCTCCGTGCAGGAGCGGGCCCATGGGGCGCTCCTGCAGCGAGCGACCAGGTTCACGAACCCGCGGGTTGCATCGGTATTCGGGGCCGCTCTACAGGTAAGCGCCGGGGCTGCGCCCGGCCGGCTGGATCTGGTGGTCCGCCAGCCAGTCCAGGGCGCACTCACGCAGCCGTTCGCCCTGGTAGACGTACCAGGCCTGCAGCAGCTCCGGATAGCCCATCAGCACATGGCGGAAGGCCTTGAACGGCTTGCGCCCCTCGATGGCATTGGCCAGGGCGGAATAGGCGTGGGGTTCGGGCACTTCGCGGAGGAAATCGCGCATCAGGTCCAGCGACTGGCCGCTGCTCAAGGGATCGATGGGCAGCAGGCGCTCCGGCTCACGCTGCAGCAGCTCGGCCAGCTCCGGGTCGGGATCTTCTTCGGGGATCAGTAGCACTTGGCCGCTGAACAGGTCGAGGTAGTGATCGATACCCTGGGTATCGAGTGCGAAGGCCAGCTCGTCGAGGTCGATGGTCAGCGGGCGCATGGTCACTCTCCCTATATGGCGAGTGACCGATCCTACGCCATGCGCATGACAACTGTCCTGTCGTTGTCGGTCGGCGCGGGCGCACCGACCGACTGCTGCCTTACAGGCGGAAGCGTCCCACCTGCAGTTGCAGCTCGTTGCCCAGGCGCGCGAGCTCGGTGCTGGAGCTGGCAGTCTGTTCGCTGGCAGCGGCGGACTGGTCGGCGATCTCGCGGACCTGCACCACGCTGCGGTTGATCTCCTCGGCGACGCTGCTCTGTTCCTCGGCAGCCGAAGCGATCTGCAGGTTCATGCCCTGGATATCGGCCACGGTTCGGGCGATCACGCCCAACGCCTCGCCGGCGCGGCGGGTCAGCTCCACCGAACTGCCGGTCAGGCGGCGGCTGTCGTCCATGCGCGTCCCCGCTTCCTGGGCGCCGCGCTGCCGGCCGGCGATCTGGCCTTCGATCTCGGCGGTGGACTGCGGGGTGCGCTGGGCCTGGCCGCGCACCTCGTCGGCCACCACGGCGAAGCCACGCCCGGCCTCGCCGGCGCGGGCGGCTTCGATGGCGGCATTGAGCGCCAGCAGGTTGGTCTGCTCGGCCACCGACTTGATCACGTCCAGCACGCTGCCGATCTTCTCGCTTTCCTTGCGCAGCAGCTCCATGGCCTCGGCGGAACGATCCACCTCGGTCGCCAGGCGATCGATCTGGTTCACGGCATCCTGCACCACCTGGTCGCCCTCGCGGGCCTGCTGGTCAGCCTGTTGCGCGGCGGCAGAGGCCTGCTCGGCATTGCGCGCGACCTCCTGCACGGTGGCGGCCATTTCATGGATGGCGCTGGCGACCTGCTCGGTCTCGACACGCTGGCTGTTCACGCCGGCGCGGGTCTGTTCGGTGACGGCGGAAAGCTCGTCAGCGGCGGTAGCCAGTTGGCTGACACTGCCACCGATGTGGCCGAGCAGCTGCGCTAGGCTTTCGCGCATGCGCAGCATCACCCGCTGCAGCTGGCCCAGCTCGTCGCTGCGCTGCAGGTTGAGGTCGCGGGAGAGCCCCTGGGAGAGATCACCCTGGGCGATGCGCTCGGCCAGCTCCAGGGCTTCGTGCAGCGGGCGGACGATCTGGCGGTTGATCGCCCAGCCCGACAGCAGGCCGAACGCCAGGGCGAGCACGGCGATGAGGATCTGCCGGGTCTTGGCGGCAGCGGTCTCGGCGTCGTTACGCGCCAGGGTGTCGTCATAGAGTCGGGTGGCGGCCGTGAGCAGCGCCTCGCTGGCGCCGTTCAGCCCCTTGCGTGCCTGCAGGGTGGCGTTGACGCCGTCACGGAAATGCTCGATGCCGCTGCGGTAGTTCTGCAGGTGCTTCAGTGCGGTGCTCAGGCCGTCGGTGGCGATGGGCGGCAACTGGCTCTGCAGGGCGGTGCCGGTGTCGCGCAGCGTGTCGAAGGCGGCGAAGGCAGACTGCTCGGCGCTGGCGGATTGTTCGAAGACATAGCCGCGTACCTGGTAGCGCACCACCAGCAATTGCTGGTGCAGTTGGCCGACCGCCTGGGCGCTGTGCAGCAGCTGGGTGTCGCCAGGTTGTTCGGCGAGCAGCTCGAAGAGTCGCTTGTCCAGCGCTTCGAAGGCCTGCAGGGCGCTCTGCGCGCTGCCCACCAGGGTGCCGCGGGCCTGGGTCCGCTGGTCCACGGCGCGAGTCAGGGCGGCGAAGGCTTCGCGATACTCGCTGACGGCCTGGCGAGCGGCATCCAGCTGTTTGACGTCGATGTCGCTGCCCTTCAGGCGCTGCTCGATCAGCTCCAGCATCCTGGTGCTGTGCTGCTCGACGCGCTCGGCCTGGCTGCGGTCGCCACCCAGCTCGAACTGCAGGCGGGCGAGGTTGGCCTGCTGGCTGAGGTCGTTGAGCTCGGTGATGATCGCCATCTGCTCGCCGCGCCCGGCCTGGTTGCTCAGGCTGTGCAGGCCGCTGAGCAGTACCAGCAGGGTGAGGAAGAGGAGGATGCCGAAGCCCACTACCAGCTTCAGGCTGACGTTCAGGCGTCCCAGCTGTACTACTAGCCAATCGTACATGTCGAATACTCCAGGCAGGCGTCGCCGCGGGATCGACGGCCCGTGGCTGGCAAGAGCGAAAGGTGCAAGGGCGAGGCGGAATTGTCGGGACGCATCTTCGTGCGTCAGAGGCTATCGGCGGCGAAACGGGAAACTGAAGGCGGGAATTTGTCGCGATGTTTCTGGTGCGGTTCCGCATTGTGCGGTGTGCCGTGGCGAAACCTGTAGGAGCGAGCTTGCTCGCGAACCGCCTTCGTAGCGGGGCCTGTTCGCGAGCAAGCTTGCTCCTGCAAAAAGCCGCTGGGGCGGTGTCCGGGGGCGAATAAAAAAGGCCCGCATTGCGCGGGCCTTCTTCAGGGCAGGGCGGATCAGACGCGGAAGCGGCTCACCAGCACCTGCAGTTCGTTGCCCAGGCGCGCCAGCTCGACGCTGGAGGCGGCGGTCTCCTCACTGGCAGCAGCGGTCTGCTCGGAGATGTCGCGCACGTTCATCACGCTGCGGTTGATCTCTTCGGCCACGGCGCTCTGCTGCTCGGAGGCGGCGGCGATCTGCTGGTTCATCGACTGGATGGTCGACACGGTGCGGGTGATGGCACCCAGGCGTTCGCCGGCGCGACGGGTCAGGTCGACGGTGCTGACGGTCAGGTCGCGGCTGGTTTCCATCATCTGCACGGCCTGCTGGGTGCCGCTCTGCAGGCCGGCGATCAGCTCCTCGATTTCCTCGGTGGAGGATTGGGTACGCTGCGCCAGGCCGCGCACCTCATCGGCCACCACGGCGAAGCCGCGGCCGGCGTCGCCCGCGCGGGCCGCTTCGATGGCGGCGTTGAGTGCCAGCAGGTTGGTCTGTTCGGCCACCGCCTTGATCACGTCCAGCACGCTGCCGATCTTCTCGCTTTCGCGCTTGAGCTTGAGCACCGATTCGTTGGTGCGGCCGACTTCGCCGGCCAGGCGGTCCATCTGGGTCACGGCTTCGTTCACCGCGCCTTCGCCGTCACGGGCCTGGCGGTCGGCGGCGGAGGCGGCCTCGGAGGCTTCCTCGGCGTTGCGCGCGACTTCCTGCACGGTGGCTGCCATTTCGTTCATCGCGGTGGCGACCTGGTCGGTCTCGGTCTTTTGATTGTTCACCCCGGCGCTGGTTTGCTCGGTCACCGCGGACAGCTCCTCGGCGGCGCTGGCGATCTGCGTCACACCGTCGTGGATGCGGCCGATCAGCTCGCGCAGGGAGAGGTTCATGCGCTGCATGCTCTTCTGCAGTTGGCCCAGCTCGTCGTGACGGTTGGTGGGGATGTCGCGGCTGAGGTCGCCGTCGGCGATGCGCTCTGCATGGCCCAGCACGTCGCGCAGCGGATTGACGATCTGTCCGGTGATGATCCAGGCGGCGATGCTACCCAGCACCAGGGCGATCAGCGCGGCCAGGCCCAGCAGGGTCTTGGCCTGGGCGACGCCGGCGTCGCGCTTGGCGGTCTGGGTGGTGGTCAGCTCGTTGCTGAGTTTCTCGATCTGCTGGCCGGCGTCGCGCATGCGGTCGCGGGCGGCCTGGCTGTCGTTGACCTCGTTGCGGTAGTTGGTCAGCGCATTGCGGTAGGTCTCCAGCGCGTCCAGGGTGGCGCGGAATTCGCCGTTGAGCTCGGCGGGTGAAGTGCTCATGTCGCTCTTCACGCCGTCGATCAGCGTCTGCAGGGCGGCGAAGGCGGGCTGCTCCAGGTTCTGCGCGTCAGTGCTGGTGTAGGCCATCACCTGCAGGCGCGCCTGCATCACGCCACGGCCGAGGCCGGCGAGGTCCTGCAGGTGCTGCAGGCCTTCCGGGCTGCCGTTGCTGACCAGCTTTTGCTCGGCCTTCTGCATACCTTCGCTGACCGCGCCAGCGGCCTTGATCAGCGCTTGCTTGGCGGCATCGCGCTCTTCGAAGGACTTGAGCAACTGGGCGTAGAGCTTGCGGTACTCCACGCTCAGCTCATGCTGCTGGTCGATGACCCGGCGGTCCTCGGCCTCGCTGAACTTTTCATTCAGCGCGCGATGGCGCTGGTCCAGTTTGTCGAGTGTGTCGAGTACCAGCCTGGCGTCTTCCGGGGCGCGGGTGGACTGGAACTTCAGGCGGGCGATGCGCAGGTCCTTTGCGATCGAGATCAGCTCGGAAATCTCGCCAAGCTTGTCGCCGCGCTCGATCACGTTGCCCAGGTTGATCCAGCCGGTGAGAGCGATCAGCAGGGTAAGCAGCAGCACCAGGCCGAAGCCGGAGGCGAGTTTGAGTTTGACAGTCAGGTTGTTGAACCAGCGAAACATGAAGGCGGCGCTCCAGGGGTGAACGGGGCCGGTACGCATGGCTGAGCAGGAAATGCGCAGAGTGGGGACGACCGGTACCGCTGATATCGGCTTCGCTGCGGGGAACTGAAGGGTTTTGCGGTAATTTTCTGACTGGTGGTTCACGCTGGAGGCCGCGTGGTTACTGGCCTCTAGCCATTCTACGTTAGTACAGACGTGCCAGAAGTGCGGTCACCGCGGTCTCGACGCGCAGGATGCGTTCGCCCAGTTGCACGGGGTTCAGGCCGGCTTCGCGCAGCTTGTCGACCTCGTAGGGAATCCAGCCGCCTTCGGGACCGATGGCCAGGGTCGCCGGTTCGCTCAGCGCGCGGGGACACTCGGGCCAGGGGCCGGGATGGCCGATCAGGCCGAGGCTGCCGGCAGCCATGGCGGGAAGGCGGTCCTCGACGAAGGGCTTGAAGCGCTTCTCGATGATCACCTCGGGCAACACGGTATCGCGGGCTTGCTCGAGACCGAGGATCAGTTGCTCGCGCACGGCGTCGGGCTCAAGGAAGGGAGTCTGCCAGAAGCTCTTTTCCACCCGGTAGCTGTTGAGCAGTACCAGGCGCGGTACGCCCATGGCGGCGACGGTCTGCAGCACGCGACGGAGCATCTTCGGGCGGGGCAGGGCGAGCAGCAGGGTCAGTGGCAGTTTCGCCGGTGGGGCCTGGTCGAAGCTGACCTGCAGCTCGGCTTCGTTGGCGTCCAGTCGCAGCAGGTGGCCTTCGCCCATCAATCCGCCCAGGCGGCCGACGCGCATCCGGTCGCCGCTTTCGGCGCGGTGGACGTCCTGCATGTGGGTCAGGCGACGGTCGCGCAGGATCACGCGGTCCGCCGCTACGAAGTCGGCGTCGTCGAGCAGCAGCAGGTTCAAGGACGTGTAGCCGGTGGCTGGTCGCCCTTGGATTCTTCTTCGTCCTCTTCCGGCCCACGCTTGCGGATCAGGTGACTGAACAGCACGCCGGCCTCGAACAGCATCCACATCGGCACGGCCAGCAGGGTCTGCGACAGCGGGTCCGGCGGGGTGAGGACCATGCCGACCACGAAGCAGCCGATGATCACGTAGGGGCGGATCTTCTTCAGGTAGGCCACGTCGACCACCCCGATCCACACCAGCAGCACGGTGGCGACGGGAATCTCGAAGGCCACGCCGAAGGCGAACAGCAGGGTGAGGAAGTCCAGGTAGCTGTTGATGTCCGTCATCGGCGTCACGCCTTCCGGGGCCGAGCCGAGGAAGAAGTGGAACATCAACGGGAACACCAGGAAGTAGGCGAAGGCCATGCCGGCGTAGAACAACACGATGCTGGAGGCCAGCAACGGCAGGGCGACGCGCTTCTCGTGCTTGTACAGGCCCGGCGCGATGAAGCCCCAGACCTGGCCGAGGATCACCGGCATGGCAATCAGCACGGCGACGATCATGGTCAGCTTCAGCGGCGCGAGGAAGGCCGATGCCGGGTCGATGGCGATCATGGTCGCGCCTTCGGGCAGGAAGCGGCGCAGCGGCTCGGAAGCCAGCGCGTAGATCTTCTGCGAGAAGTACAGCAGGCCGATGAAGATCACGAAGATCGCGACCACGCAGCGCAGCAGGCGCGTGCGCAGTTCGGTCAGGTGCGAGACCAGGGGCATTTCCTGGTCTTGTTCGGGCTGGTCGGGTTTTTCGGCGCTCATGGGGTACGCGGCGTCTCGGACGAAGCGGGCGGCTGGCTCGGCTGCTCGGACAGGCCCGGTTGAGGGGGCTGCGGCGCGGCAGTGGGCTGGGCCGGTGCGGCGGGGGCCGCTTCCGGGGTGGCAGGCGCAATGCCCGCGCCCGGCAGGCTGTTCAGGCGGCTATTGGGCGCGATGCTGGGGGCCGCGGGCGGCTCGGCAGGCGTGCCCTGACCGTCGGACTGGGCCGATGGCTGCTGCGGATTGAAGGTTTCCCGGGCCTGCTCCTGCAGGTCGGTCAACGGCGCCATCAGCTTCTTGGCTTCCTGTTCCATCTGCAGGATGTGTTCATTGTGCAGCTGGCGGCGGATTTCATCCGCACCCAGCTCGCGCTCCACTTCCGTCTTGATGGCATTGAAGCTGCGCTTGAGCCGGCCGATCCACAGGCCTGCCGTGCGCGCGGCGCCCGGCAGGCGGTCGGGACCGAGCACCAGCAGGGCGACGAGGCCAACCAGCAGCAGTTCGCTGAAGCTGATACCGAACATGAATCAGTCCTTGCGCGCCGGCTCTTCGACCTTCTGCGCCTGGGCATCGATGGTGTGGGGCTGGTTCAGCGACGGGTTGCCGGCAGCGGCGTTCGGGTCCTTCTTCTCGTCTTCCTCGGTGTTCATCGCCTTCTTGAAGCCCTTGATGGCTTCGCCGACGTCCGAACCCAGGTTCTTCAGGCGCTTGGTGCCGAACACCAGGACCACGACGATCAGGATGACGACCCAGTGTTTCCAGTCAAAGATGCCCATCTTGTTTTCCTCGCAATGTTGTCGGGTTCAGGCAGACGGCTGGCGCGCGGCCTTCTCGTCGTGCCCGGAAAGGCCGAAGCGACGATCCAGCTCATCCAGTACCGCCTGTGGGTGCTGGCCGAGTGCGGCGAGCATCACCAGGGAGTGGAACCAGAGGTCGGCCGTTTCGTAGATCAGATCCGTGCAGTCACCACTGCTGGCGGCGTCCTTGGCGGCAAGAATGGTTTCCACCGACTCTTCGCCAACCTTCTCCAGGATCTTGTTCAGGCCCTTGTGATACAGGCTGGCCACGTAGGAGCTGTCCGGTGCGGCATTCTTGCGCGCTTCGAGGACTTCCGCCAGACGGGCGAGGGTATCAGTGCTCATGGGGTTTTCCTGTACCTACGTGGGAGTAGATGGCATCCGGGTCCTTCAGGACCGGATCGACCGTCTGCCAGGCGCCATTCTCGAACACCCGGTAGAAGCAGCTTTCGCGGCCGGTGTGGCAGGCGATGCCGCCCAGTTGCTCGACGATCAGGATCACCACGTCGGCGTCGCAGTCCAGGCGCAGTTCATGCAGCTTCTGCACGTGCCCGGAGTCTTCGCCCTTGCGCCAGAGCTTGCCGCGCGAGCGCGACCAGTAGATGGCGCGGTTCTCGGCAGCGGTCAGGGCCAGGGCCTCGCGGTTCATCCAGGCCATCATCAGCACGCGGCCGGTGCGATGGTCCTGGGCGATCGCCGGCACCAGTCCATCGGCATTCCACTTGATTTCGTCCAGCCAGTCTTTCATCTCGGGTTCCGTACAGCGGGCACGCGCGGTGCCCGGAGCCACTGTCTATAGCGGTTAAGTGTGCCAGCCAGTGCGGCGACTGGCTATCGGCGCAGAATCAGATACAGACCACCGGCCAACATGGCCCAGGCCGGCCAGGCCGCGAGGCTGTGGGTGGCCAGGCCGGTTTCGGCGGCGCCGGCGACCAGCACTGCGCCAATCAGCCGCGCCGGCCAGGCGCTGGTCATGCCGGCCTGGGTACCGCTCAGGCGTGCGTCAGGCTGCGGCTCGCGGGACAGGCGCTCCAGCGTGTCGCGGGTCATCTGCGCCAGGTGCGGCAGTTGTTCGATGTGCTGCTGGGCGTTGCGCAGCAGGGTGCCGGGACTGACGCGATCACGCATCCAGCGCTCCAGGAAGGGCTGTGCGGTGGTCCACAGGTCCAGCTCCGGGTACAGCTGGCGGCCCAGGCCTTCGATGTTCAGCAGGGTCTTCTGCAACAGCACCAGCTGCGGCTGCACTTCCATGTTGAAGCGTCGCGCGGTCTGGAACAGGCGCAGCAGCACCTGGCCGAAGGAAATGTCCTTGAGCGGCTTTTCGAAGATCGGCTCGCACACGGTGCGGATCGCTGCTTCGAAGTCGTTGACCTTGGTCTCGGCCGGCACCCAGCCCGAGTCGATGTGCAACTGGGCGACCTTGCGGTAGTCGCGCTTGAAGAAGGCGATCAGGTTGCGCGCCAGGTAGTCCTGGTCCTCGTCGGTGAGGCTGCCGACGATGCCGCAGTCCACCGCGATGTATTGCGGGCTCCATGGCGTGCGGGTGCTGACGAAGATGTTGCCGGGGTGCATGTCGGCGTGGAAGAAGCTGTCGCGGAACACCTGGGTGAAGAAGATCTCCACGCCGCGCTCGGCCAGCGCCTTGAAGTCGGTGCGCTGGTCGCGCAGGGTCTCCAGGTCGGTGACCGGGATGCCGTAGATGCGCTCCATCACCAGGACCTTCGGGCGGCACCAGTCCCAGTAGACCTGGGGCACGTAGAGCAGCGGCGAGCCGTCGAAGTTGCGCCGCAGCTGCGAGGAGTTGGCTGCTTCGCGCAGCAGGTCCAGCTCGTCGTAGATGGTCTTCTCGTAGTCGCTGACCACTTCGGCAGGGTGCAGGCGGCGGGCGTCGGCGGAGATGCGTTCGGCGGTGCGGGCGAGGATGTGCAACCAGGCGATGTCGGAGCGGATCACCGGCTCGAGATTCGGGCGGATGACCTTCACCACCACGTCCTCGCCGCTCTTCAGCTGTGCGGTGTGGACCTGCGCGACCGAGGCGGACGCCAGCGGCTCGCGCTCGAAGCGGGAGAACACCTGCTCGATCTTCGCGCCCAGCTGCTGCTCGATGAGCGCCACGGCCTGTTCCGGCGGGAAGGGCGGCACCTTGTCCTGCAGGAAGGCCAGCTCCAGGGCGATGTCGTCGGGGAGCAGGTCGCGGCGGGTGGAAAGGATCTGGCCGAACTTGATGAAGATCGGCCCGAGGTCTTCCAGCGCCAGGCGGATACGCGCGCCACGGCTGAGTTCCAGCGGTTTGCGCGGCAGCCAGCGCCAGGGCAGCAAGCCGCCGAGCAGGCGCAGCCACCAGGGCAGGAAAGGCAGTTCGAGGACCATGTCGTCCAGACGGTAGCGGATGGCTACGCGCTGGATGCGCAGCAGGCGGCGGAAGGCGAGCAGCTTCATGCGTCGGGCTTGATCTTCTGGGTCAGGCGGGTGATCCGCGCGTCGAGGCGGTCGAGGGACATCTTCAACTGGTCCAGCTCGGCGAAGCGCGCTTCGGCTTCATGCTGGCCAACCAGGGTGCGGCTCTCCTCGGCGAGGTAGTCGGCGAGGCTCAGGCGCAGGCTTTCCAGGCTGTCGCCGGCCCACGCCATGCCGCCACGCAAACGCGCGCCAAGCAGGTGTGCGGGCACCGGGCCGAGCCAGCGGGAGACTTCGTATTCCCAGTCCAGCTCCAGGCTCTGGAGGATGTCGGCCAGCTCCAGCAGCATCGCGCTGTCGCCGCCCATGGTCACTTCCGGGCTGTGCAGGACGCGGGTCTTGTCCTTGGCCAGCGCCAGTTGCAGCAGGCTGCCGGCGGGCGCGACGAGGGTGCAGTCGGCCTGCGCCTCGTGGTGGGCGGCCAGGTGCAGGCCGTCGGCGTCGGGCAGGATGAACAACCGCAGCGCGGGCGCCTGGCAGTCCACTTCCAGCACCTTGCCGGCGAGCCGGCCGAGACGCCGCAGGGCCACGCCGTCGAGCCGCAGCACGCGGTTGACGGTGGCTTCGGCGCTGGCCAGGGCGGCCTGCAGGAGCAGGGTCATCAGGGCTTGATGCCGCGGTGCAGGGCGACCACGCCGCCGGTCATGTTGTGGTAGGTGACGCGGTCGAAACCGGCCTCCACCATCATCGACTTCAGCGTTTCCTGGTCGGGGTGCATGCGGATCGATTCGGCGAGGTAGCGATAGCTCTCGGAATCGTTGGTCACCAGTTTGCCCATCAGCGGCAGCAGGGTGAAGGAGTAAGCGTCGTAGGCCTTGGACAGCAGGCTGCTGGTGGGCTTGGAGAACTCCAGCACGAGCAGGCGGCCACCGGGCTTGAGCACCCGCAGCATGGAGCGGATGGCTTCGTCCTTGTGGGTGACGTTGCGCAGACCGAAGGCGATGGTCACCGCGTCGAAGTAGTTATCGGGGAACGGCAGCTTCTCGGCGTCGGCCTGGACGAAGTTGACGTTGCCGGCCACGCCGCTGTCGAGCAGCTTGTCACGGCCGACCTTGAGCATCGAGGCGTTGATGTCGGCCAGCACCACTTCCCCGGTCGGGCCGACCAGGCGGGAGAACTGGCGGGTCAGGTCGCCGGTACCGCCGGCGATGTCCAGCACTCGGTTGCCGGCGCGCACGCCGGACAGCTCGATGGTGAAGCGCTTCCACAGACGGTGGACGCCACCGGACATCAGGTCGTTCATCAGGTCGTACTTGGCGGCGACCGAGTGGAATACCTCGGCGACCTTCTCGGCCTTCTCGCTCTCGCGCACGGTCTTGTAGCCGAAGTGCGTGGTGGGATCGGCGCCGTCCTGGCCGGCTTGGGGCTTGCGCGGTTCGCTCATGGCATTTCTACCCTGGAAGTCAGTGGCGGGCATTCTAACAGGAAGCACGGAAAACGCCGCCCCGGTCGCCACCCAGTGAGGGCCGTCGGGGTGCGGCGATACGGCGCGGCGCGTATGATCGGCAGGGTCAGTCAATCGCGGAGTTCCAGCATGTCCCGTATCCACGTCGAACGTTCCCACTCCCTCGGCCTCGAAGCCGCTCGCGCCAAGGCCGAGAAGCTCGCCGACAAGCTCACCCGCGAGCACGGCGTGAGCAGCGAGTGGCAGGGCGACACCCTGCTGTTCAAGCGCAGCGGCGTGGACGGTCGCATCGAGGTGGGCGCGGACAAGGTCGCGGTGGACGTGAAGCTGGGCCTGATGCTCTCGGCCATGGGCGGCCTGCTCAAGGGCGAAATCGAGCGCGCGCTGGACAAGGCCCTGGCCTGATCCTTTCCGGCCCCGCTTCCTGCGGGGTCATGCCGCTTTCCGGCTCCGGCCGCAAAGCCTGGTATGTGTTTTCTAATTTTCCTCGATACCTTGGCTCACAGTCCCGCCTGATGCGGGCGGTTATTCGACATCATCGAATCTGAACCCTGTGAGGTGCCACCATGGCCAAGGCTGTCAGCAAGAAGAAAGTCGCAGAACTCGAATCCTCCCTCTACTCCGATGCCAAGCACTACGCCCGGCAGATCTGGCTCGCGGGCCTGGGGACCTATGCTCGTGTGGGCGCCGAAGGCAGCGAGTACTTCAAGGAACTGGTCAAGTCCGGCGAGTCCGTGGAGAAGAAAGGCCGCGACCTGGTGAGCACCCAGATCGACGCCGCGAACGACAGCGTCAAAGGTCGCCTGCACAGCGTCAAGGCCAAGCTCAACTTCGAGAAGATCGAAGCGGCGTTCGACGCGCGTGTCGCGTCCGCCCTCAATCGCATCGGAATTCCCTCCAGACGTGATGTAGAGGCGCTCTCTGCTAAGCTGGATGAGCTGAGCGCAGTGCTCGAGCGTGTCGCGAGAACCCAATAAGGAGAGCAGGATGGCTGGCAAAAAAACTACCGATAAAAAAGAGTCCAGTTGGATCGGCGAGATCGAGAAGTACTCGCGGCAGATCTGGCTGGCCGGCTTGGGGGCCTACTCGAAGGTCAGCAAGGACGGCAGCAAGGTGTTCGAGACCCTGGTCAAGGACGGCGAGAAGGCTGAGAAACTGGCCAAGACCGAAGTCGAGGGTGCGGTGAAGACTTCCACCCGTTCTGCGAAGTCGCGCGTCGATGCCGTCAAGGGCGCCGCGATCGGCAAGTGGGGCGAGCTGGAAGAGGCTTTCGACAAGCGCCTGAACAGCGCGATCTCGCGCCTGGGCGTACCGAGCAGCCGTGAAGTGAAAGACCTGCACAGCAAGGTCGACAGCCTCACCAAGCAGATCGAGAAGCTCACCGGCGTCAGCGTTGCCAAACCGGCCGCCAAGGCCGCCGCGAAACCCGCAGCGAAAGCCGTCGCCAAACCGGCTGCGAAACCCGCCGTGAAGACCGCTGCGTCCAAGCCGGCTGCCAAGGCCGCTGCGAAACCTGCAGCGAAGCCGGCTGCCAAGCCCGCCGCTAAAGCCGCCGCCAAACCGGCTGCCAAGGCTGCTGCGAAACCCGCTGCCAAGCCTGCCGCGAAGCCGGCTGCCAAGGCTGCGGCCAAGCCCGCCGCAAAACCGGCCGCCAAGCCCGCTGCAGCGAAAGCCGCGGCGAAGCCGGCTGCCAAACCCGCTGCAAAACCGGCTGCAAAACCGGCTGCTGCCGCCAAGCCTGCCGCTGCGAAACCTGCAGCCAAGCCGGCCGCGGCGAAGAAGCCTGCCGTGAAGAAGCCCGCTGCACCGAAAGCCGCCGCCAAGCCGGCCGCTGCAAAACCGGCTGCCGCTCCGGCCGCCACCCCGGCACCGTCGGCTCCCGCCGCCGCACCGGCCGTGACGCCGTCCGCCGCTGCTCCGGCAACGCCGCCGTCCCAGGCCTGATCGGGCTGCTGCAACACCCACGCCCGGCCTCGCGCCGGGCGTTTTCATTCTCTCAAGGGAACGGCTTGCTGGGGAAAGTCAGGGCGCGAGGTAGCGCTTGGCGAGACGTTCGGCGATCAGCTGCGAATCCGGGCGCAGGTGCGGCGCCACCAGCATCATCACCTGGAACACCACCTGGCGGACGTCGCCTTCGTGGCCGAGGATGCGCTGGTAGTCGAGGGAGAACAGCAGGGTCAGGGTGATCTGCTCCACCAGTTGGCCGAGGGCCTCGGTGTCGCTGACCAGTTCGTCCTGCGCCTTGAGCTGCGCCAGCAGGGTGGCCAGGGTGCGCTTGAGCTGATTGAGCCAGGCGCGCACGCCGCGGGCGAGCTTGGGCAGGCGCCCGGCAAGGTTGGAGAGGTCCTGGAAGAGAAAGCGGTAGTGCGCCAGGCGCTCGACGATCAGGTGCAGGAACAGCCAGTAGTCCTCGGCACCCAGCCGCACGTCTTCCGGCGGGTCGAGCAGCGGCGCCAGTTCGTCCTGGAAGCGCTCGAACAGCGCCAGCACCAGCGGTTCCTTGCCATGGAAGTGGTAGTAGAGATTGCCGGGGCTGATGCCCAGTTCAGTGGCGATCTCCAGGGTGGACACGTTGGGCTCGCCCTGCTCGTTGAACAGCTGCAGGGCGCATTCGAGAATCCGGTCGCGCGTTTTCATCCGTGTTCAGGCTCCAGCCGCAGTGGGGCCGACGATAGCCGTGGGGGAGGGTGACTGCCAATGGCTGTGCGGCAAACTTCTGCACGGCAGTCCTGCAGGGGGCGCCCTGTGGGCGCGATCGCGGGCATGGCCCGCTGCTACAGGGCGTCTGCCGGATGTCTGAGGGGTGCAATCCGTACCAGATGGCGCGATCAGCGCACGTGCACGTAGGTCCCCGGTGCCGCTTCCCTGGGCGGGTACTCGGCGTTGCCCAGTTCGAAGTTCACGGCGCGGCGCTCGCCCGAGCGCTCCTGGATCCATTCCAGCCACAGCGGCCACCAGCTGCCTTCCTGGCGCTTGGTGTCGTAGTACCAGGCGCGCGGGTCGGAGCTGATCTTGCCGTTCTCGAAGTAGCAGGCCTTGGGATTGCCCGGCGGGTTGAGGATGCTCTGGATGTGCCCGCTGTTGGACAGCACGAAGCGGGTCTCGCCGCCCAGCAGTTGGGCCGAGCGGTAGACCGCGTCCCACGGCGTGATGTGGTCGGTGATGCCGGCGACGTGGAAGTTGTCCACCGCGACCTTCTTCAGGTCGATGGCGGTGCCGTTGACTTCCATCGCGCCGGGGCGGGCCAGCGGGTTGTGCTTGAAGAAGTCGAGGAAGTCGCCGTGCAGCGCGGCGGGCAGGCGGGTGTTGTCGTTGTTCCAGTAGAGGATGTCGAAGGCTGGCGGCTGCTTGCCCAGCAGGTAGTTGTTGACCCAATAGTTCCAGATTAGGTCGTTGGGCCGCATCCAGGCGAACACCTTGGCCATGTCGCGGCCGTCCAGCACGCCGTGCTGGTAGGAGCGGCGCTTGCTGGTCTCCAGGGTCTGCTCGTCGGCGAACAGCGCGGCGGGGGTTTCCACCTGGCTGTCCAGCAGGCTCACCAGGTAGGTGGCGCTGGCGATCTTGCGCAGTTGCCGGCGCGCCTGCAGGTGGCCTTGCAGGGCAGCGATGGTCAGGCCGCCGGAGCAGGCGCCCATCAGGTTGATGCTGCGGCTGCCGCTGATGGAGCGGCACACCTCGGTGGCTTCATCCAGTGCGGTGACGTAGGTCGACAGGCCCCACTCGCGGTGGCGGGCGTCGGGGTTTCGCCAGCTCACCATGAACAACTGCAGATTGTTCTTCAGGGCGTACTGGACGAAGCTCTTTTCCGTCGTCAGATCGAAGATGTAGAACTTGTTGATCTGCGGCGGCACCACCAGCAGGGGCTTGGCATACAGGTGCTCGCCCATCGGCTTGTACTGGATCAGCTCCAGCACCTCGTTGCGGAACACCACCGCGCCAGGTGTGGTGGCCAGGTTCTGGCCGATCTCGAAGGCGCTGCGGTTGACCTGGCTGGGCATGCCGCCGTTGTGCATCAGGTCGTCGAGCAGGTGCTGCGTGCCCTTGAGCAGGCTCTGCCCGCCGGTGTTGAACAGCTCTTTCAGCGCCAGCGGGTTGAGCAGGGTGTTCGAAGGCGAGGCGGCGTCGGAGAGGATCGACAGCAGAAAGCGCGCGCGGGCGCGGTCATCGCTGTTCAGGTCACTCTCGTCGACCCAGGCCAGCAGCTGCTTCTGCCAGGCGAGATAGGCCTGCACGGTGCGTCGGTAGAAGGGATTCAGGCGCCAGGACGGATCCTGGAAGCGGGCGTCCTGCGGGTTGGGTTGCAGCGGCGAATCGCCGATCAGCACCTTGCCGACCTGCTTGCCGAAGGCCGCCAGGTGCCGTGCCGAATGCATCGGTTGGCGCACGCCCTGCAGGGCGAGCATGCGCAGGGTGGACAGCATGTCCTTGCCGCGCAGGCCGACCATCGCGCTTTGCGCATTCATGTACTCGGTGGGGACGGGGACGCTACCAGGCTCAGCTTTCTCTCGCATGAACAGCACTCCGTAAAGGGTCCGACCTGCCAATGGCGACGCAAGCCCTGTACCAGAACGGGGAATAGCCCGTTCCAGACGCCTGCCGCCGGTTCGAGGGGTGTGCACGGGTATCGACGCGAGAGGATAGCTGCCCGAAAACAGGGCAGCGGATCAGCAGCCGGGTTGCCCTGCGGTCACCTTCGAGGTGGCCGCAGCGGTGGTCCCGAATCAGGCGCTACGTGTCGATACCCGTGAACACGCCTGTTTGTTGTTAGTAACTGCAGAGCGATCGGTCAAGGCAGGATGCCCACCGACTGTGACGAAGCTGTGATGCTTCAGCTGGCTTTGGGTGCGAAGGGACGCGGGTGAATGATCGCGCGCTGCCGTTCTTCCTGGAGGAATTTCATGATGATCGGTGCGACGGTTTCCGCGCGGGTCACCAGGAACAGGTGGCCGTCGTCGATCACGTGCAGCTCGGAGTTGGGGATGCGCCAGGCCAGCATGCGCATGTTGATCAGCGGGATGATCGGGTCGTCGTCGCCGGCCAGGATCAGCGTCGGCTGACGGATCTTGTGCAGCCAGTGGATGCTGGTCCAGCCGAGGCCGGCGAACAGCTGCCAGTAGTAGCCCATCTTGCCGGACGAACGCACCTTGCTGGCGAAGGCCATGGCCAGTTTCGGGTCGCGGCGGAAGGCGCCACCGTAGATGTCCGGGGCGATGTGCACGCCGTAGGACGGCTGGATGTAGCGGCGCGGGCTGGCCATGCGCCAGAGCACCGCCGGCTTGCCCGGCACCATCACCGCGCCGGCGGCGGTGGCGGCGAGGATCAGCTTCTTGCAGCGCTCGGGGTAATCATGGGCGAACTGCTGCGCCAGGGCGCCGCCCCAGGACACGCCAATGGCCGTTACCTGGCCGTAGTCCAGGTAGTCGAGCATCCGCGCGGCCAGCTTCGCCAGTCCCGGGAAACGGTACGGCGTGCTCGGGGTGGACGAGCCGCCGACGCCGGGGACGTCGAAGGCGATTACCTCCAGGTCCGGGTCCAGCGCGGCGACGAAGGGGAATACCAGCTCCAGGTTGGCGCCGATGCCGTTGAAGATCAGCAGCGGCGTCATGTGTTCCTTGCCCGGACGCACGGCGGTGCGGATGGTCTGCCCGTCGAGTTCGATAGTGCGGAACTCGAAGGGCTGCGCCGCCGGCGCCTTGCTCGGCAGTATCTCCTCGTCGCTGCGTTTGCTGCGCGCGCGCCTGCTCGTCGGCGCGGCCACTTCCACGGCCGTCGACGATTCTGGGGTGTTGGCGTCGTCCACGGCGCCGGCTTGCGGGAGGAGTTCTGTTTTCATCGTTCGTGTACGTAGGTTCCGGGGGAGACTTCGCCGGCCGGGTGGGCCTTGTTGCCCAGGGCGGTCGGTGCCTTGCGCGTCTTGCCCGAGCGTTCGGCGAGCCAGTTCTGCCAGTGCAGCCACCAGGAGTCGGCATGCTTGCTGGAGTTTTCCTGCCAGGTCTTCGGATCGGTCGACAGCTCGGGGCCGGTCATGAAGCGGGCCTTGGGGTTGCCTGGCGGGTTGAGGATGCTCTGGATGTGCCCGCTGTTGGAGAGGATGAACTCGCACTTGCCGCCCAGCAGGCGCGCGGAGCGGTAGCAGGCTTCCCAGGGCGTGATGTGGTCGGACAGCCCGGCCACGCAGTAGAAATCGCAGGTGACCTGCTTGAGGTCGATCGGCGTGCCGGAGACCTCCAGCGCGCCGGGACGGGTCAGCGGGTTGGTCTTGAACATCTCGACCAGCTCGCCGTGCAGCGCGGCCGGCAGGCGTGTGGTGTCGTTGTTCCAGAACAGGATGTCGAAGGCCGGCGGCTCGTTGCCCAGCAGGTAGTTGTTGACCCAGTAGTTCCAGATCAGGTCGTTGGGCCGCATCCAGGCGAACACCTTGGCCATGTCCTTGCCTTCGAGCACGCCGGACTGGTAGGAGCGGCGCTTGGCGGCTTCCAGGGTCTTCTCGTCGGCGAACAGGGCGACCTGGGTGTCCAGTTCGAAGTCCAGCACGCTGACCATCTGGGTGAACGCATGCACCTTGTTCTCGCCCAGGGCGGCGTAGTGGCCGAGCAGGGTGACGGTGGTGATGCCGCCGGAGCAGGCGCCGAGCATGTTCAGGTCCTTGCTGCCGGTGATGGCCAGGACCACGTCGATGGCTTCCTTGAGCGCTTCGATGTAGGTCGTCAGGCCCCACTCGCGCTGCGCCTTGGTCGGGTTGCGCCAGCTGACGATGAAGGTCTGCACCTGATTGCGCAGGCAGAAGCGCGCCAGGCTCTTCTCCGGCGACAGATCGAAGACGTAGAACTTGTTGATCTGCGGCGGCACCACCAGCAGCGGGCGTTCGTGCACGCTCTCGGTGATCGGCTTGTACTGGATCAGCTCCAGCACATCATTGCGGAACACCACCGCGCCTTCGGTCAGGGCCAGGTTCTTGCCGACTTCGAAGGCGTCCATGTTGACCTGGCTGGGCATGCCTCCGTTGTTCACCAGGTCCTTGGCCAGATGGGTGAGGCCGTCGAGCAGGCTCTTGCCGCCGGTCTCGAAGAAGCGTTTGACCGCAGCCGGGTTGGACAGCGTGTTGGTCGGTGCCATGGCCTCGGTCATCAGGTTGATGACGAACTGGCCGCGGCTGATGTCCTGGGGTGACAGATCGCTCTCGCCCATCCAGGTGTGCAGCTCCTTGCGCCAGGCGAGGTAGGTCTGCAGGTAGCGACGGTAGAGCGGGTTCTGGCTCCAGGCCGGGTCGTTGAAGCGGCGGTCGTCGTCCGAGGGCTTGAGTTCGGATTTGCCGAGCAGCACGTTCTTCAGCTCGAGGCCGAAGTGGGTCACGTGCTTGGCGCTGTGGAAGGGCTGCTTGATCGCTTGCAGCAGCACCATCCGGGCAGAAGTGAGCAGGTCCTTGCCGCGAATCCCGATCACCGGGTTCAGGGCAAGTGTGTTTTCCGCGGCTTGCTGGGGTAGATCGCTGTTGTTCTTCTGGGTCATCGGCGACGCTCCATTGTCCTGAGACGCATACTGGCGGGGCTCACCTGGGTGACGTAAGGCCAAGTACTTCTCGGGGTTGCGGAACGTGGAGACAGCTCCACGCGATTCATCACTTGGCGGCATCACTGGAAAGTCAGGTGGCCACGCTTCATGCACTGATTCTTCCGTGCACTGCACTGCCTTGGTTACCCGAGTTTCCTTCGCCGCGCAAGCTGGTGCAGCGTGGGCCTTCTCCTAGGAGTATGTCGGGAAAAGTTAGAAAACGCGCCCTAGAGCGGGGGCATCTCGCCAACTCCCTGACGGCGGCCACGCGAGCAGCAGTCTGCCGGAGGAATGTTGCAAATGGCGTGCCCTGGACGATTGCCCGACGAAGGTTGGTGCGCAGGGGGAGGTGGAGAGCAAGGATCGAGCGAGTTGGAGGAGCGGATTGGCGCGCGAGTCGATTCATCTCTGCAGGAGCGGGCTGCTATGCAGACGAGCCATGTGGGCGCGATCGCGCCCATGGGGCACTCCTGCAGGGAAATCCTACAGCATGAGTTTGACGACAGACTCCGACGGGTCGCGCGACTTGCCGGCCTTTTCCAGCTGCGCCAGGTAGTCGGCCCACATCTCGTCGTGGCGCATGCACAGCTCGTAGAGGTAGTCCCAGGTGAACAGACCGCTGTCGTGGCCGTCGTCGAAGGTCAGCTTGAGCGCGTACTGCCCAGCCGGCTCCAGGTTGCTCAGGCCGACATTCAGCTTGCCCACCTGCAGCACCGGGTTGCCGTGGCCCTGGACTTCCGCTGACGGCGAATGCACCCGCAGGAACTCGGCGGACAGCTCGTAGGAGTGCTCCCCGTAGGTCAGCGAGAGCTTCTTCGAGGCCTTGTGCAGCTTGATGGCGGAAGGGATGCGCATGGACGGCTCCTGAACGGCGATTCCGCCATTGTAGCGCCGGCGGAAAAACAGCGGGGCGCCCTGAGGCGCCCCGTCGCAGCGATGTGGATCGCTTAGAGGATGTAGCGGGACAGGTCTTCGTCCTGGGCCAGTTCGCCCAGGTGACCGTTGACGTAGGCCGCGTCGATCACGATGGCCTTGTCGCTGTGCTCGCTGGCGAGGTCGGCGGCATCGAAGGACACCTCTTCGAGCAGGCGCTCGAGCAGGGTGTGCAGGCGACGGGCACCGATGTTCTCGGTCTTCTCGTTGACCTGGAAGGCGATTTCCGCGAGGCGCTTGATGCCGTCGGCGGCGAACTCGATGTCCAGGCCCTCGGTCTTCAGCAGCGCGGTGTACTGCTCGGTCAGCGACGCATGCGG
Source organism: uncultured Pseudomonas sp. (assembly GCA_966191535.1). GTDB lineage: Bacteria > Pseudomonadota > Gammaproteobacteria > Pseudomonadales > Pseudomonadaceae > Pseudomonas. The sequence goes on from CBIGPF010000020.1 coordinate 50,591, forward strand.
CTCGCTGAGGATGCGCTCGAAGTCGCTCGGGCTCAGGGCCTTCAGCTCGACACGGATCGGCAGGCGGCCCTGCAGTTCCGGTACCAGGTCGCTGGGCTTGGACAGGTGGAACGCGCCCGAGGCGATGAACAGGATGTGGTCGGTCTTCACCATGCCCAGCTTGGTGTTCACGGTGCAGCCTTCGATCAGCGGCAGCAGGTCGCGCTGTACCCCCTCGCGGGAGACGTCGGCGCCGCCCACGTTGCCGCGCTTGGCGATCTTGTCGATCTCGTCGATGAAGACGATGCCATTCTGCTCGACCGCTTCCAGGGCGCGGGCCTTGAGGTCCTCTTCATTGACCAGGCGCTGCGCTTCCTCGTCGCGGATCAGCTTCATGGCCTCGGCGACCTTCAGCTTGCGGCTCTTGCGCTTGCCCTTGCCCATGTTGGAAAACAGGCTCTGCAGCTGGTTGGTCATCTCTTCCATGCCGGGCGGGGCCATGATTTCCACGCCCGAAGGGATATCGGCGACCTCGATGTCGATTTCCTTGTCGTCCAGCTGGCCTTCGCGCAGGCGCTTGCGGAACAGCTGGCGGGTGTTGGAATCCTCGCGCGCCGGTTCGTCACCGAAGCCGGTGGTGCGCGCCGGTGGCAACAGGGCGTCGAGGATGCGCTCTTCCGCGGCGTCTTCGGCGCGGTATTTCACCTTCTGCACTTCCTGCTCGCGGAGCATCTTGATCGCGGCATCGGCGAGGTCGCGGATGATCGACTCGACGTCGCGGCCGACGTAGCCGACTTCGGTGAACTTGGTCGCTTCCACCTTGATGAACGGGGCGTTGGCCAGCTTGGCCAGGCGACGGGCGATCTCGGTCTTGCCGACGCCGGTCGGGCCGATCATCAGGATGTTCTTCGGCGTCACTTCGGCGCGCAGCTCGGCCGGCAGCTGCATGCGCCGCCAGCGGTTGCGCAGGGCGATGGCGACGGCGCGTTTGGCGTCGTCCTGGCCGATGATGTGACGGTTGAGTTCGTGGACGATCTCGCGGGGAGTCATGGACATTTGACGTGCTACTCCGGAACGACAGCGCTTAGACGGCGCTGTCGAGCTCCTCAAGGGTCAGGTTCTGGTTGGTGAACACGCAGATGGAGCCGGCGATGTTCAGTGCGGTCTCTGCGATCTCGCGGGCGCTCATGTCGTCGCTGCCCTTCTGCAGCAGGGCCAGCGCCGCAGCCTGGGCGAAGCCGCCGCCCGACCCCATGGCGATCAGGCCATGCTCGGGTTCGACCACGTCGCCGTTGCCGGTGATGATCAGGGAGGCGTCCTTGTTGGCCACGGCCAGCATGGCTTCCAGGCGGCTCAGGGAGCGGTCGGTACGCCAGTCCTTGGCCAGCTCGACGGCGGCGCGCACCAGGTGGCCCTGGTGTTTTTCCAGCTGTTGCTCGAAGCGTTCGAAGAGGGTGAAGGCATCGGCGGTGGCGCCGGCGAAGCCGGCCAGTACTTCACCGTGGTACAGGCGACGGACTTTCTTCGCGTTGCCTTTCATCACGGTGTTGCCCAGGGAAACCTGGCCGTCGCCGCCCATGACGACTTTGCCATTGCGGCGGACAGATACGATGGTGGTCAAGGGTCTTACTCCACACTGCGGGGCGTTGTGCCCGAATGCAGAGTCAGATGGGGACTACGAAGGCGGGGTTCAAGTCCTGCGCCGGACGAGTAGCGCGCATTTCGCGCGCCGCCCGTCGGCGCAAGCCTTGCGGTGGCCGGGGGTCAGCGGGTCTGGCGCTGCTGTAACAGCAGGTTGCTGAACCCGTTGCCGGCGAGTTGCTTCTGTGCGGCGGAGGCCTTGGCGCGGTCGCCGTAGGGGCCGACCATCACCCGGTACCAGGTTTCGTCGCGGACGGTACCGGACTCCACGCGGGCGTTCTGGCCCATCATGATGATCTGCGCGCGCAGGTGGTCGGCGTCGGTCTGTTTGCGGAACGAGCCGGCCTGCAGGTAGTACTGGGTCGCGGCCACGGCCGGCGGCGGCGTCGGCTTGGCCGGCGCAGTGTCGCTGGCCGGAGCCTGCGGCAGGGCCTGCTTCTGCGCGCTGGCGACCTGGGTCGCTGGCGGCGTGGCGGGCGTTGTCGGCTTGACCACCGCGGGCGGCGGCGGATTCTGCCCGCTCAGCGCAGCCAGGGCGCGCTGGGTGTCGATCTTCTCGGCTTCTTCCTTGGTCGCGACCACGGTTGCCGGCTGCTGCGGCTTGGCCGGCGGCGGCACGGCTTCCGGCGGCACGGCGACTTCCGAGCCCGGCAGCAGGGTGTAGAAGTCGTACTTGGGCTTCACCCCGGTGGGGGCGGCCGGTTGCTGTGGCTGCACGGTGCCGGAGGGCTTGTTGGAGCCGACCACGGTCTTGGGCGCCTCCGGCTTCTCGCGTTTGACGTCGTTGCGACCCGGCTCCAGCTTCATCAGGAACATGATGAAGCCGCCGATGGCCAGGCCGGCGACCAGCCAGACCCAGCCGGGGACCGATGTCTTCTTGGCCGGGGCCTGGTAGCGGCTGGCGCCGCGCTTGGGAGCGGGTTTCTTCTTCGCCATGGGTGCTTACATGCGCTCCAGGGTTTCCAGGCCCAGCAGCTCCAGGCCCTGCTTGAGGGTACGGCCGGTCAGCGCGGCGAGGCGCAGGCGGCTTTCCTGTTGCGCCGGGTCTTCGGCGGTGAGGATCGGGCAGTGCTCGTAGAAGCTGGAGAACAGGCCGGCCAGCTCGTACAGGTAGGCGCAGAGGATGTGCGGGACACCCTTCACGGCGACGTTGTTGAGCAGGTCGGTGAATTGCGCCAGCTGCGCGGCCAGGGCGATTTCCTGGGGCTGCTGCAGGTTGATGCTGCCGCCCACTTCGTCGTAGGTCTTGCCCAGCTTGCGGAAGATGCTCGCCACGCGGGTGTACGCATACAGCAGGTACGGCGCGGTGTTGCCCTCGAAGCTCAGCATCAGGTCGAAGTTGAAGCTGTAGTCGCTGGTGCGGTGCTTGGACAGGTCGGCGTACTTCAC
>CBIGPF010000021.1:0-52305 GCA_966191535.1 uncultured Pseudomonas sp.
CGGCGTCAGGCGGGTCGACACACTTTTTGGATAAGCTTCGTTTTCCTGCCGGCGGCTGCCTTTAAACTCGGCCGGGGCCGTCGTGTTTTCTGAAAATCAAATTTCCTGGAGAGCCGCATGGTTCCCGTAATAGCCCTGGTGGGCCGCCCGAACGTCGGCAAGTCCACCCTGTTCAACCGCCTGACCCGCACCCGTGACGCCATCGTCGCCGAGTACGCAGGGCTGACCCGAGACCGCCAGTACGGCGAGGCCAAGTGGCAGGGCAAGAAATTCATCGTCATCGATACCGGCGGTATCTCCGGTGACGAAGAGGGTATCGACGCCAAGATGGCCGAGCAGTCGCTGCAGGCCATCGAAGAGGCCGATGCCGTCCTGTTCATGGTCGACTCCCGCGCCGGTCTTACCGCCGCGGACGAGATGATCGGCGAACACCTGCGCAAGAAGAACAAGCGCACTTACCTGGTGGCCAACAAGGTCGACACCGTCGATCCGGACATCGCTCGCGCCGAATTCAGCCCGCTGGCCCTGGGGCATGCGATCCCGATCGCCGCCGCCCATGGCCGCGGCATCACCCAGATGCTGCAGGAAGCCCTGGGCGAGATGTTCGCTCCCGAGCCCGAGGCGCCGGAAGACAACGACCTGCCCGGCGAGATGGAAGAAGTCGCCGAAGGCGAGGAAGCCAAGCGCATCCCCGGCCCAAGCGAGAAGGATGGCATCAAGATCGCCATCATCGGTCGCCCCAACGTCGGCAAGTCCACGCTCGTGAACCGCATGCTCGGTGAAGAGCGGGTGATCGTGTACGACCAGGCCGGCACCACCCGCGACAGCATCTACATCCCCTTCGAGCGCAACGAAGAAAAGTACACCCTGATCGACACCGCGGGCGTGCGCCGCCGCGGCAAGATCTTCGAGGCGGTGGAAAAGTTCTCCGTGGTGAAGACCCTGCAGGCGATCCAGGACGCCAACGTGGTCATCTTCGTCATGGACGCCCGCGAAGGCGTGGTCGAGCACGACCTCAACCTGCTCGGTTTCGTGCTGGAGACCGGCCGTGCGCTGGTCATCGCGCTGAACAAGTGGGACGGCATGGAGTCTGCCGAGCGCGACTACGTGAAGACCGAGCTCGAGCGCCGGCTGATGTTCGCCGACTTCGCCGACATCCACTTCATCTCCGCGCTGCACGGCACTGGCGTTGGCCACCTGTACAAGTCGGTGCAGGACTCCTTCCGTTCCGCCGTGACCCGCTGGCCCACCAGCAAGCTCACGCAGATCCTCGAGGACGCCATCCAGGTCCACCAGCCGCCGATGGTCAATGGCCGCCGCATCAAGCTGCGCTACGCGCACCTGGGTGGTGCCAACCCGCCGCTGATCGTGATCCACGGCAACCAGGTGGACGCGGTGCCCAAGGCCTACACGCGCTACCTCGAGAAGACCTTCCGCCGCGTGCTGAAGCTGGTCGGTACGCCGATCCGCATCGAGTACAAGGGCGGTGACAACCCGTTCGAGGGCAAGAAGACCCAGCTCACCGATCGCCAGGTCAACAAGAAGCGCCGCCTGATGTCGCACCACAAGAAGGCGGAGAAGAAGAAGAAGGACAAACGTAAATAACGTCTGTCAGGCTTTAGACCGCAAGCCGCAGGCGATAGAGTAGGGACTTCCCTCTCATCGCCTGCAGCCTGTAGTCACGCCATGCTTACCAGCAAACTGCCGAATGTCGGCACCACCATCTTCACCCGCATGTCCCAGCTCGCCGCCGAAAGCGGGGCGCTGAATCTCTCCCAGGGTTTCCCGGACTTCCCCGGCCCCGCGCCGCTGCTCGAAGCGGTCGCCCGCCACGTCATGGCCGGGCACAACCAGTACAGTCCGATGACTGGCCTGCCGGCGCTGCGCGAGCAGGTCGCGCTCAAGGTCGCGAACTTCTATGGCCGCAACGTCAGCGCCGACGCCGAGGTGACCATCGTCCCCGGTGCGACCGAAGGGATCTTCTGTGCCGTGCAGGCGCTGATCCGCACGGGCGACGAAGCGATCGTCCTCGACCCCTGCTACGACAGCTACGAGCCTTCCGTGGAACTGGCCGGCGGCCGCTGCGTGCACGTCGCGCTGACCCAGCCCGGTTTCCGCATCGACTGGCAGCGCCTGGCGGATGCCATCACCCCACGCACTCGCCTGATCTTCCTCAACAGCCCGCACAACCCCAGTGGTGCACTGATCGACCGCGCCGACCTGGATCGCCTGGCCGAGCTGATTCGCGACCGCGAGATCTACGTGATCAGCGACGAAGTCTACGAGCACCTGATCTACGACGGCGTGCAGCACGCCAGTGTGCTGGCTCACGACGAGCTGTATCCGCGTGCCTTTGTCATCAGTTCGTTCGGCAAGACCTATCATGTCACCGGCTGGAAGACCGGCTACGTGGTGGCGCCGCCGGCGCTGTCGGCGGAGATGCGCAAGATCCACCAGTACGTGAACTTCTGTGGCGTGACCCCGCTGCAGTGGGCGCTAGCCGACTTCATGGCGGCGCACCCCGAGCACCTGCGCGAACTGCCGGGCTTCTACCAGGCCAAGCGCGACCTGTTCTGCGACCTGCTGGAAGGTTCTCGCTTCACCTTCCAGCGTGCGGCCGGCACCTACTTCCAGGTCGTCGACTACTCGGCGATCCGCCCGGACCTCGATGACGTCGCGATGTCCGAATGGCTGACCCGTGAGCACGGCGTAGCGGCCATTCCGGTCTCGGTGTTCTACCAGCAGGCCCCGGCGGACATGCGCCTGGTGCGCTTCTGCTTCGCCAAGAAAGAGGAGACGCTGCGCCAGGCAGCGGAACGACTATGCGCGATCTGACCCAACTGGCCGACCTCAAGCTGGCGCTGGTGCAGACCACCCTGGTCTGGCACGACGCCAAGGCCAACCGCGAGCGCTTCGACGCGCTGCTGGAAAGCGCCCGTGGGGCGGACGTGGTGATTCTCCCTGAGATGTTCACCACCGGCTTCTCCATGGACTCCGACGCATTGGCCGAAGCGGAAGAGGGTGAAACCTACGCTTGGCTCCGTGTGCAGGCGGGCAAGCTCGATGCCGTGGTCTGCGGCAGCGTGATCATCCGTGCGGCCGACGGCAGCTACCGCAACCGCCTGCTGTGGGCGCGCCCGGACGGTGTGGTGCAGCACTACGACAAGCGTCACCTGTTCCGCATGGCCGGCGAGCACAAGCACTACACGCCGGGCGAGCAGCAGGTGCTGCTGGAGTGGAAGGGCTGGCGGATTCGCCCGCTGGTCTGCTATGACCTGCGCTTCCCGGTATGGAGCCGCGACGCCCAGGATACCGACCTGCTGCTCTACACCGCCAACTGGCCGGCCGCGCGCCGCCAGCACTGGAACCGCCTGCTGCCGGCGAGGGCCATCGAGAACCTCTGCTACGTTGCAGCGGTCAATCGCGTCGGTGAAGACGGCAAGGGGCACGCGTACTCCGGCGACAGCCAGGTGCTCGACTTCCAGGGCGACAACCTGCTGGCCGCCGGCAATGCCGACGGGGTGTTCCAGATTGCGCTGAGCGCGACGGAGCTGGCGGCATACCGCGAGCGCTTCCCGGCCAATCTCGATGCGGATGAGTTTGATATTCGGACGTAACGGATCTTGCCGGAGGGAGCGGGCCATGCCCGCTCCCACCGGGTGCTGTTTCAATACGCGCTGGCAGTATTCAACCGCTGGATCGCCTCGTCACTGAGTGTCAGGTCGACCGCTGCGATCAGGTCTGGCAATTGTTCCAGTTTCGATGCACTGGCAATTGGCGCGGTGATACTCGGGCGGGCCATCAGCCACGCGAGAGCGACCTGTGTCGGGGTGGCCTTGAGGTCGCCGGCCACCTCCTCCAGGGCATCGAGAATGGCGAAGCCGCGCTCGTTCATGAAGTTCTTCACCTTGTAGCCGCGCACGCTGCTTTTGCCCAGGTCCGCTTCGCTGCGGTACTTGCCGGTGAGGAAGCCGGCGGCCAGTGAATAGAAACTGATCACTCCGAGCCCCAACTGCTGCACCGTGGGTTCCAGCTGGGTCTCGTAGTTGGCGCGGTCGTAGAGGTTGTAGTTGGGTTGCAGGCTCTGGTAGTTCGGCAGCTTCAGGCGATCGCAGACCTCGCGTGCTTCGCGCAGGCGCTTGGCCTCCAGATTCGATGCGCCGATCACCCGCACCTTGCCCATCTCCACCGCTTCGGCGAAGGCGCCCATGGTTTCCTCCATGGAGGTGTGCGGGTCATCGCAGTGGGACTGGTAAAGGTCGATGTAGTCGGTCTGCAGGCGCTTGAGCGAGCGTCCCAGCGCCTGCTCGATGTACACCGCCGACAGGCCCTTGTGGCCGTTACCCATGTCCATGCCGACCTTGGTGGCGATCTGTACCTGGTTGCGCTTGCCGGTCTTCTTCAGCCATTTGCCGATCAGGATTTCCGATTCACCGCCTTCGTGGCCGGGCACCCAGCGCGAGTACACGTCCGCGGTATCGATGCAGTTCAGTCCGGCGTCGACCAGTGCATCGAGCAGGCGGAACGAGGTCGCCTCGTCGGCGGCCCAGCCGAATACGTTGCCGCCGAATACCAGCGCGGGAATCTTCAGACCGGATTGGCGGAGTTCGCGAGTACGCATCTGCTGTGGCTCCTGAGGATTTGCGGGAACCCTCAGTGTAGACGTGCTGCCGGCCGCCGCGGGGCGGATTGGCCGGCAGCGCGGCGTCAGCTGGTCTATCATGGCGACCTGCCCAATTGCCGAGTGCCCGCCATGACCACGACTCCCTATCTGCTGGACCAGTTGGAAACCGCCGACATGCTGCTGATCGACGGTTTGCACGCCTGGCAGTTCGAGCTCAACGAGGCATTGCTGGACCAGGCTGACGCCGCAGCTCACGCCGACCAGCCGTTCGCCAGCGAAGACGTGGTGCTGCAGATCGAGTCCATCGACGGCCGCGATCGCCGCGAATGGCGTTTCAGCTACAACCAGGTGATGGAGGCCAGCTACCAGGCCGAAGACGAGACCTGGCTGCTGCAATCGGGCGACCAGCAACACCGACTCTGCTGCCTAGGTGCCGTCGCTGCCAGCGGCGACGACGAGTAAGCGTCCCGGTGAAAATGACGAAGGCCCCGTGAGGGGCCTTCTTCGTTCCAGGGCTCAGAACGCCAGTGGATAGCTGGTGATGAAGCGTACTTCGTCGTAATCGCTGGAGTAGCTGCTGCGAACCGTGGAGGTGCGCATCAGGAACGACAGCGTTTTCAGCGGCCCGCTCTGGATCGTGTAGCCAATGTCGGTGTCGCGCTCGTACTCATGACCATCGCCCTTGCCCGGGCGCGCGATATCGGTGCCCTTGGTGTAGCGGGTCATCAGGGTCAGGCCGGGCAGGCCGAGGCTGCTGAAGTCATAGTCGTAGCGCAGTTGATACGAACGCTCCTGCGCCCAGAAGAAGCCGCCGTTGGTGACCCAGTTGACCAGGTAAGGTTGCGGCGTGTTGCCCAGCAACATGGGGAACATGTCCTCGCCCAGCATGCGCTGGTAGGTCGCCGACAGCGTGTGGCTGCCGTGCTTCACACCGAGCCGCGCGCCGTAGGCGCGGTTGTCGATTCGACCGGACAGTGCCTGCCCGGATTCCTCGTTGTGGAAGTAGCTCAGGGTGCCGAGCAGTGCGGTGTTCTCGCCCACCGGCTGCTTGAAGTTGGCGCCGACGTAGTGCTGGTCGTAGATGTCTTCCAGCTGGGCGAAGTAGTAGCTGGTGGACAGGCCGGGGGGCCATCGCGCCTCGACGCCGCCGAGGTTCAGCTTGTTGCTGTCCTGGCTGACGGGGTGGGTGGCCAGGTAGAACGACTCGCGGTCGCTGGAGGCGCGGGTGCTGGTGTTCCAGAGCTGCGCGGCGGTGAATGTGAACCGATCCGACTCCTTCGATTCCAGCATCACGCCCTGGAAGGTCTGCGGCAGCACGCGCACATCGTCCTGGAAGATCACCGGCAGGCGTGGTTCCAGCAGGCCGACCTTCAGCGTGGTCTTCGAATAGCGCAGCTTGAGCGTCGCGCCGCCACGGCTGAAGTCATCCACCGGCTCGCCGGTGGTGCGGTCATAGGGCAGGTTGCTGTCGTTGCTGGTGCCGGCACCGCCGTCCAGCTTCAGGGCGTAGAAGCCGGTGAAGTCCACGCCGACACCGACGGTGCCTTCGGTGAAGCCGGAGCCGAATCGCGCCAGCACCGCCTGGGACCAGCTGCCTGCCTGGGATTGCGGGGCGCCGTCCTGGCGGTAGTCGCGCAGCATGTAGACGTTGCGCAGGGTGGTGTCCAGGCGGCTGTCATCGATCAGCTCGGCCTGGGCGCAGACGGGCATCAGCGCGCTGCACAGCAGCGCACCGGCAAAGTGATTACGGAACATCGTCATCTCCTGGGCTCCATTCGCCGGGGCGCAGGGCGCCACGCCGGCGAACGGGTGTTCGTCGTCTCGAAGCGCGATCAGTTCGCGGCGGCGGTGTTGCTGTTCAGCGGCGCAACTGCATCGGTCTGGCCGGCGACGTGTTGCTCATCGCCCAGGCTGCGACGGAAGTGCTTGCGTCCGTTGCCGAGCAGCCACAGGCAGAGCAGCCCGGCGACGGTGACGATGATGCCGATGGACGAGCCGACGGCCTTCGGGTCCTTGAAGTACTGGTCGGTGAGCAACGCCACCAGGGTGGTGCCGATGCCCAGGCCGATCAGGTTGGAGACCAGCAGGAACAGCGCCGAGACCTGCGCGCGCAGGCGGTTGGGCGTGAGCACCTGCATGGCGGCCGCCGAGGTGGAGATGCAGAAGGCGCAGAAGAACATCGCCGGGCCCATCAGCAGCACCGACAACTGCAGGCTCCCGGCCGTCACCGAGCCGATGACGAAGGGAATGGTGCAGGCCGCGCCGAGCATGCCGCTGATCATCGCGGCATCGCTGCGCCCGCGCTTCTGCAGCACGTCCACCAACCAGCCGGCGCAGAACACTCCGGCCGTGTTGAGCACCAGCAGGATGCCGCCGAGGATGTAGCCCACCTCCAGCGGCGTCAGCCCGTACTGGCGGATGTACATGGCCGGCGCCCAGCCCATCAGCGCGTACTGGCACATGGCGAAGAAGGAGAAACCGAGATAGTGGCAGGTGAAGGTTGCGCGATGGCGACGCAGGAAGCGCAGGCCATCGCCGATGGTCGCCTTGTGCTCCGGGTCCGCTAGCTTGCGCGTCGGGTCGCGGATGGTCAGTGCGATCAGCAGCGCCACCAGCACGCCGGGCAGGCCGACGATAAAGAACGCGATCTGCCAGGAACGCACCTGGCCCAGCCAGCCCAGCTCGATTGCCGGCACGTCGCGCAGCGCCTCGATCACGTAGCCGCCGACGAGGAAGGCCAGGCCGCCACCGAGGAAGGCGCCCATGGAGTACAGCCCCAGCGCGCGGCCGAGTTTCTCCTTGGGGAACAGGTCGGCGAGCATCGAGTAGGTCGCCGGTGTCAGCGCGGCTTCGCCGACGCCGACGCTCATGCGCGCCAGGAACATCTGCAGGAAGTTCTTCGACAGCCCGCACGCGGCGGTGGCGATGCTCCAGAAGGCCACGCCGATGGCGATGATCTTCACCCGCGAGGAGCGGTCGGCGAGATAGGCGATGGGCAGGCCCATGAAGGCATAGAACAGCGAGAAGGCCAGCCCGCTGAGCAGGCTGAACTGGGTATCGCTGATCTGCAGGTCGGCTTTGATCGGTTCGATCATCAGCGAGAGGATCTGCCGGTCAACGAAGGAGAAGATGTACGCCACCATGCACAGCACGACGACATACCAGGAATAGCGCGAAGCGCTGGCGGATTTCGGGTGTGGGGATTGCGGGTTCACGGTTACTGGCTCCTGAAGCGGGTGAAGGCAGATGGCCAAGCACGTCGAGCTCGTTGTTGTTGTAGGTAACCAGGCGCCTCTGTACGCAAGGCAGGGGCGGCCGAACGTGTCTGATTGCGTGACACGGTTTTTTGTTTGCCTGCCGCTTTGGCGGCAGTGCACGCAAGACTAGGGAAGGGGAGAGGCAGCGGTAATCGGGGCGAGTACCAGCATTGCGGAGACTTCCCCCTAGGGGACTAGGGGGAATCTTTAGGCGGGAATCAGAGCTCTACGCCGAAGACGTAGACCAGGAAGAACGAGACGACGAGGATCACCGCGATGACGGCGAGCAGGAACAGCAGGCTGATGCCGAAGGCGCGCCAGTTCGATCTCCACTGGCCGCCGCCGGCGAGGTGCTGCTCCAGCGCAGCGCCAAAGGACTGCTTGGCGAACTGGTACATCCCGACGACCGAGGCCACGGCAATGGGCGTTCCGGAGATGTTGTCCGGCAGGAAGTAACCAAGGATGAAGATGCCGAGGGTAAAGCCGAGCCCCATCAGCCAGGCGTTGCGGACATCGCTGTCACGACCCAGTGCCTTGAGGTTCTGTACGACGACCCAGGCCCCTGCGATGGGCGTGCCGAAGAAGGTGGCGATGCCGACGGCGGCGAGGCGATAGAGCGGTTCGCCGGTGGCGGTGGTCGCTGCGTCCTGGAGAACGGCAGTCGGCGTCTGGAAGGGATTGTCCTGCGGGGTATCCGTCATGTTTTCGCTCCTTCGAAAACAGCCCCGGACGCACGAGGCGTCCGGGGCAAAGGGACTTTCAGGTTAGCTTAAGGCTTACGCGGCTTTCGCGTGACCCAGCGTCACGGCGCGGTTCAGGGCACTGAACAGCGCACGGAAGCTCGCGGTGGTGATGTTTTCATCGATGCCGATTCCGTGCAGCGAACGACCACCCTCGACACGCAGTTCGATGTAGGCGGCCGCGCGGGCATTGGTGCCGGCGCCGATGGCGTGCTCGTTGTAGTCCATGATCTCGACGTCCACCGGCAGCGAGGCGACCAGGGCTTCCAGCGTACCCTTGCCCTTGCCGTGCCAGCGATGCTGCTCACCCTTGTGGGTCACGTCGATGTCGATGGCGCAGACACCGTTCTCTTCCTGCAGGCGGTAGTTCTTCAGGCCGAACGGGGAGACGGCCTGCAGATACTCGGTCTGCAGCAGGGTGTAGATCTGCTCGGCGGTCATCTCCAGGCCCAGGCGATCGGTCTCGTTCTGCACGACCTGGCTGAACTCGATCTGCATGCGGCGCGGCAGGCTGATGCCATATTCCTGCTCGAGCAGGAAGGTGATGCCGCCCTTGCCGGACTGGCTGTTCACACGGATCACCGCTTCGTAGCTGCGGCCGATGTCCGCCGGGTCGATCGGCAGGTACGGCACTTCCCACACGGCATCCGGCTGTTGCTGGGCGAAGCCCTTGCGGATGGCGTCCTGGTGGGAGCCGGAGAAGGCGGTGTGGACCAGGTCGCCGACGTACGGGTGACGCGGGTGCACCGGGATCTGGTTGCACTCTTCCACCACCTTGCGCACGGCGTCGATGTCGGAGAAGTCCAGCTCGGGGTCGATGCCCTGGGTGTACATGTTCAGCGCCATGGTCACCAGGCAGAGGTTGCCGGTGCGCTCGCCGTTGCCGAACAGGCAGCCTTCGACGCGGTCGGCGCCGGCCATCAGGGCCAGTTCCGAGGCGGCTACGCCAGTGCCACGGTCGTTGTGGGTGTGCAGGCTGATCAGCACGCTGTCGCGCTTGTTGATCTGGCGGCCGAACCACTCGATCTGGTCGGCGTAGTTGTTCGGGGTGGCGCACTCGACGGTGGCGGGCAGGTTGAGGATCAGGCGGTTCGCCGGGGTCGGCTGGAACACGTCGATCACCGCGTTGCACACTTCGACGGCGAAGTCGGTCTCGGTGGAGCTGAACACCTCCGGCGAGTACTCGAAGCCCCACTGGGTTTCCGGCGCGGCTTCGGCCAGGCGCTTGATGGTCTGGCCGGCGGCCACGGCAATGGCTTTCACACCCGCCTTGTCCTGGTTGAAGACGATCTTGCGGAAGCTCGGTGCGCAGGCGTTGTAGTAGTGGACGATGGCCTTCTTCGCGCCTTTCAGGGACTCGAAGGTGCGCTCGATGAGGTCGTCGCGGGCCTGGGTCAGCACCTGGATGGTGACGTCATCGGGAATGTGGTCGTTCTCGATCAGTTCACGGACGAAGTCGAAGTCGGTCTGCGAGGCAGACGGGAAGCCCACTTCGATTTCCTTCAGGCCGACCTGAACCAGGCATTTGAAGAAGCGCATCTTCTTCTCGGCGTCCATCGGCTCGATCAGGGACTGGTTACCATCGCGCAGGTCGGTCGACAGCCAGATCGGCGCCTTGTCGATGATCTTGTCCGGCCAGGTACGGTCGGGCAGGGTGATCTGGGTGAAGGCGCGGTATTTCTTCGACGGGTCTTTCAACATGCTCATGAGCGGAATCCTTGTTCTCTGCGGCCTGCTGGCCTGCGCAAAAAAACTGAATGAGGCGAAACCGGGGGGAGGGGGGCTCAGCCACGCAGTCGCGGGCTGACCAGGCGCAGGCAGGCGTGTTGGCGAAGCAGAATGAGGGTGTGTGCGGTTTTCATGACTGCCAAGCTAAAGGCCTGGGAGACCAATGGCAAGCATTTGGGAAAATTTGGTAGGAAAAGTCTTTAGGATCTATTGGTCGATAAATAATTGTCGAAAAAACGGTTTTTCAGCAATTTATTCTGAAGCTTATCGCTGTGCTTAACTGATTCTGCGTCCACGTGCCGCAGCGGAGGGTTGTAACTCCGTGCGATCATTGCGCACCCGCCTCAGGCGGGGCCCTTCCATCCGCAAGGACATTTCGTGATCCGTCGTACCCGACAAGGCGTAGGCACCTGGCTGGCGTTGTTCGCCATGCTGATGATCTATGTCGGCCCGCTGGTCTCCCAGTCGATGCCGATGGATCACGCCATGCCCATGGATCATGTCATGCCGATGGAGCATGGCGCTGCCATGGACCACGGCAAGGCCATGTCGCACGACATGGCCGGCATGGAGGACATGCATTGTTCCGGCGGCCAGCGCGCCGCGGAGCCTCATGCCGCACCTGTTTCCCACGGCGAGCAGCCGCTCACCGCGGACGCTTTCATGGAGAAGTGCGGCTACTGCAGCCTGCTGATCCATAGCCCGCCGCTGACGCCGCCACCGGTCGTGATCGACCACGGCCTGCACGCCGTCGGCGCGCCCGTCGTCCCGTTCGTTGCCTCGCGCATCCCCGCCTCGCCGGTCTTTCCCGGCGCCCGCTCCCGAGCTCCCCCGTTCCTGATCGGCTGACCTGCAATCCCGACTTCCCGACCCCGGCGCGGATGCCTGCATTCGCTTGCGCGCCGTGCGAGTACGCGTGGAGCGGGCGTCATCACCGATCATGGAATTCATGGAATGACCCGCATGCCCCTGCGCCGTCGGCAACGTGCCGCCGGCCTGCGCGCCCTGTGCGCGCTGACCGCCCTTGGCGGTTTCACTGCCGTCCCTGTGCTGGCCGAGGAAGAAGATCACTCGGCGCACGTCACCGAACTGGCTCCCAGCGTTATCACCGCCGTGGCGCAGAGTTCGCCGCTGACGGTGGTCACCGATCCCAAGCAGCCGCGCCAGCCGATCCCCGCCAGCGACGGCGCCGATTACCTCAAGACCATCCCCGGCTTCTCCGCCATCCGCAACGGCGGCACCAATGGTGATCCGGTGCTGCGTGGCATGTTCGGTTCGCGGCTGAACATCCTTACCAACGGCAGCACCATGCTTGGCGCCTGCCCGGCGCGGATGGACGCTCCCACCTCCTATATCTCGCCGGAAACCTACGACAAGCTGACCGTGGTGAAAGGCCCGGAGACCGTGATATGGGGGCCTGGCGCGTCGGCCGGGACGATCCGTTTCGACCGTGAGCCGGAGCGCTTCGGCGAGCTGGGCATGCGCGTCAACGGCAGCCTCACCGCCGGCTCCAATGGCCGCTTCGACCGCGTGCTGGACGCTGCCGCCGGTGGCCCCGAAGGCTACCTGCGCTTCACCGGCAACAAATCGCAGTCCGACGACTACGAAGACGGCGGCGGCAACACCGTGCCCTCGCGCTGGAACAAGTGGAACGGTGACGTGGCGGTGGGCTGGACACCGGACGCCGATACTCTGGTCGAACTCACCGCCGGCAAGGGCGATGGCGAGGCCCGCTACGCCGGGCGCAGCATGGACGGCTCGCAGTTCAAGCGCGAAAGCCTTGGCCTGCGCTTCGTGAAGTCCAACATCGGCGAGGTCCTCGACACGCTGGAGGCGCAGGTCTACTACAACTACGCCGACCACGTGATGGACAACTACAGCCTGCGCACGCCCTCGGGCACCGGCATGATGGCCGGCCCCATGGCCGCCAACGTCGATCGTCGCACCCTCGGCGGGCGCCTGGCCGCCACCTGGCGCTGGGATGACTTCAAGCTGATCACCGGGGTCGACGCGCAGACCAACGAACACCGCCAACGCAGCGGCATGGGCATCAACACCTATGACGAACAACCGTGGGACAAGGACGCCGTGTTCCACAACTACGGCGCCTTTGGCGAGCTGACCTGGTACGCCGCTGAACGCGACCGCGTGATCACTGGCGCCCGCCTGGATCGCGCCTCGGTCAAGGATTACCGGCAGAGCAGCGGCTCGGGGATGATGGCAATGCCCAATCCCACCGCCGACGACACCCGCGCCGACACCCTGCCCAGCGGATTCGCGCGCTACGAACATGACCTGGCAGATACACCGACCACTCTCTATGTCGGTCTCGGCCACGTGCAGCGCTTCCCCGACTACTGGGAATTGTTCTCCCCGGACAAGGGACCGAGCGGTTCGGTCAACGCCTTCGACAGTATCAAGCCGGAGAAGACCACCCAGCTGGACTTCGGCGCGCAGTATGAGGACGAGAAGCTCAAGGCCTGGGCGTCGGGCTATGTCGGGGTGATCCGCGACTACATCCTGTTCGATTACCAGACCGGCGGCATGATGGGGCGCACCTCCCAGGCGCGGAACGTCGATGCGCGCATCATGGGGGGCGAACTGGGTGCGGCCTACGCACTGACCCGCAACTGGACCGCCGACGGTACCCTGGCCTACGCCTGGGGCAAGAACACCACCGACGGCAATGCACTGCCGCAGATGCCGCCGCTGGAGGCGCGTTTCGGCCTGACCTACGAGGAAGGCGACTGGAGCGCCGGCGGACTCTGGCGCGTGGTTGCGCACCAGGGCCGGATCGCCCAGGACCAGGGCAACGTGGTCGGCTACGACTTCGACGAAAGCCCCGGCTTCGCCGTGTTCTCGCTCAATGGCGCGTACAAGCTGAGCAAGAACCTCAAGGTCAGTACCGGCGTCGACAACCTGTTCGACAAGGACTACGCCGAGCACCTGAACCTGGCGGGCAACGCCGGCTTCGGCTACCCGGCCAACGACCCCGAATCGATCCACGAGCCGGGACGCACGTTCTGGACCAAAGTGGACTTCTCGTTCTGAAGCCCGACCGGCCCCCGCTGGTCGGGGGCCTCCTTGCGTGAGGAGATCAACGAATGCAGAAGAAGACATTCGACTTCTACAACCTGGCCTGGCGCTGGCACTTCTATGCCGGGCTGTTCGTCGCACCCTTCATGATCCTGCTGTCGATCACCGGGATCATCTACCTGTTCAAGCCGCAGCTCGACCCGCTGATGTACAGCGACCTGCTGCAGGTGAAGCCGGGCGAGGTGCGGTTGTCCGCCGACGAGCAACTGATGCACCTGCATCACCAGAACCCGCAGCTGCAGGTCAGCCAGTACCTGCCGGCGCCGGCCGCCGACCGCAGCGCGCAGTTCGTCGCCCAGCTGGATGGGCGCGAGGTGAACGCCTTCGTCGACCCCTACAGCGGCAAACTGCTGGGCCTGCAGGACGGCAAGTCCAACCTGCAGGCGATGGCCCGCGCGCTGCACGGCGAGCTGATGATCGGCACCGTCGGAGACCGACTGATCGAACTGGCTGCCGGCTGGGGCATCGTGCTGGTGGTATCCGGCCTCTACCTGTGGTGGCCGCGCAAGCGTTCGCTGCGGGTGCTGTTGTGGCCGGACCTGTCGCGTCGTGGCCGTGCGCTCTGGCGTGATGTGCACATGGTGGTCGGTTTCTGGGGCTCGCTGCTGATGCTGTTCATGCTGCTCACCGGGATGACCTGGACCGGCTTCTGGGGCAAGACCTTCGCCGATGTGTGGAACCGCTTCCCGGCGCCCATGTGGAACGAGGTGCCCAAGTCGGACCTGGAGGCGCGCACGCTCAATGACGCGCACCGCCAGACCATCCCCTGGGCGATGGAAAACACGCCGATGCCGATGTCCGGCGGTGCCCACGCCGAGCACATGGCCCACGGCTCCGGTGGCATGGCGATGCCGCAGATCAGCCTGCAGCAGGTGGTCGATACCGCCGACCAGGCCGGCGTCACGCCGGGCTACGCCATCGCCCTGCCCAAGGGCGAGCAGGGCGTGTTCACCGTCTCGGTGTTCGCCGATGACTCGCGCAACGACGCCACCCTGCACGTCGATCAGTACACCGGCAAGGTGCTCGCCGACGTGCGCTGGAAGGACTATGGGCTGGTCGCAAAAGGCGTCGAGTCCGGCGTGATGCTGCACGAAGGCAAGATGTTCGGCCTGTTCAACCAACTGCTCATGCTCGCCGTCTGCCTGATGATCCTGCTCAGCGCGGTCAGCGGTCTGTGGATCTGGTGGAAGCGCCGCCCGCAGGGCCGCCTCGGTGTGCCGCCGATGCCCCATGCGCTGCCGGTGTGGAAGGGCGGCGTGGCGATCATGATCATCCTCGGCGTTGCCTTCCCGCTGGTGGGGGCGTCGCTGCTGCTGGTGTGGGTGCTGGACTGGGCCGTGCTGTCGCGGATCAAGCCGCGCAGCCCGGCCTTGAGTTGAGAGTTGCGGGTGGAACCTGCTTCTACCCTGACGCCTGCCGCAAGGCAGGCTATGCTGCGGCGCGATCGTTGCGCCCGCGGCCTGATGGATTTCCGCTGTTGTGGCGGACCTGATCACAAGCCAACTGGAGTCTCGAACATGCGTAAAACCCTGCTCGCTTTCGCTGTCCTGCTGGGCTTCTCCGGCGCCGCCATGGCCCACGAATACGAGGCCGGCAACCTGCACATCGATCACCCGTGGTCGTTGCTGCTGCCGGCCAACTCGGTGAACGGCGCCGCCTACTTCATCGTGCAGAACCACGGCAAGGAAGCGGATCGCCTGCTCGGCGCCGATACCGACCGGGCGGCCAGCGCCGAGGTGCACCAGCACGTGGAGAAGGACGGCATGATGAAGATGGTGAAGGTCGAGGGCGTGGACATCCCCGCCGGCGGCAAGATCGTCTTCGCCCCCGGCCAGTACCACCTGATGCTGTTCGGCCTGAAGAAGCCGCTGGCCGACGGCGAGCGCTTCCCGCTGACCATGCACTTCCAGAAGGCTGGCGACGTCAAGGTCGATGTCGCGGTGCAGAAAGAGGCGCCGAAAGGCACCGACATGGGCCACGACATGCATGGCATGAAGATGAACTGATGGGCGATCGGCTCCTGCGTCCGCTGGTGTGGGCGCAAGACGGCGAGTGGCTGCTGGGCTTCGACGGCAGCTACTCGAGCGACTCGATCCTGCGGATCGAGAGCGCCGCCGATGGTTTCATCCTGCGCGAGGAGCGTCTGGCCGAGACGCAGACCAAGCGCTATCCCTTTGCCGACCTGAAGGATGACGTCACGGCGGCCGATTGGACCGCCGTGGTCGTCGACGAGGAAGGCGAGCGCCTGGGCTTCGCCATCGCCCGCTACGAAATCTGGAATCGCCGCGCGGTGCTGGACGACCTGTTCGTCCTCGCCGACGTGCGCGGCCAAGGCGTCGGCCGGCAACTGCTGGACGGCTGCCTGGACTGGGCAGGGAGCACCGAGGCACGCCACCTGTGGCTGGAAACCCAGAACCTCAACCTGCCGGCGGTGGGCTTCTACCGCTCCCGTGGCTTCGCCCTCAGTGGGCTGTCCACCGATCTCTACGACCCGGCGCAGGTGCTGCCCGGGGAGATGGCGCTGTTCTTCAGCTACCCGCTGGCCTGAGGGCCAGGCGCGTCTGCCGCGCGGCGAGGATCAGCACGAAGCCGATGCAGTAGGCCAGCACGTCCAGCCAGTCCGGCGTGGCGCCCAGCACGATGCGCAGTGCGCGGTTGCCGATCTGCCAGTGAAAGGTCGCGGCGAGGTACTGGCCAAATTCGATCAGCAGCCCGCAGCCCAATGCCGTTGCGGCCAGCCAGTGCGCCGGCGCATCCAGCACGGCGCGCAGCACGCAGTACAGCCAGATGACCGCCAGCACATCGCCACCGAAGCCGCGCAGCCAGCCAAGGTGTGCTCCGGCCGTGGCCAGCCAGACGAGCACGGCGAACCAGAACAGCGCGAAGATCGCACTGTGTCCATCGAAACGAATGCGCATCAGGGCTTGAACGCGCCGATGAAGATCGCCGGATCGACGCGGGCGTCGTTCAGGCTGACGTTCCAGTGCATGTGCGGCCCGGTGGCGCGACCGGTGGCGCCGACACGGCCGACCACGCCGCCGCGCGGGACCTGATCGCCCAGCTTCACGTCGATCTTCGACATGTGGCAGAACATGCTGATGAAGCCCTGGCCGTGGTCGACGAATACGGTGTTGCCGTTGAAGAAGTAGTTGCCGATCAGGATCACCTTGCCGGCGGCTGGCGCCTTGATCGGGGTGCCGGCAGGGACGGCGAAGTCCAGCCCGGAGTGCGGGTTGCGCTCCTCGCCGTTGAAGAAGCGGCGCAGGCCGAAGGGGCTGGAGAGCGGGCCGTTCACCGGCTTGTCCAGTACCAGGTTGCTCGGCGTGCCGGGGCTGAAGCTGCGGTAGGCGGCAGTCTGCTCGGCCAACTCGCGGTTGATGCGCTTGAGGTCTTCCGGCAGCGGATTCACCTGGCGGGTGTTCTTCAGGGTGATGCGCTGCTCTTTATAGTGCTTGCTGCTCACGCTGAAGCCGAGGTTGCGGCTGGCGCCGGCCTGCTTCACGACGATCTGCTGGTTGCCGGCCTTGGTGGTCAGCGGGATGCCGACGATGGCGATCCAGTCGCGGCCTTCCTCGCGCACCACCAGCACCGGTTTGCCCTGGTAGCTGGCGCTGGGCACGGCGGTGTCCTGGCCCAGTTGCACCACGGCGACGCCGCCGGGGACCGGCTTGTTCAGCGTGCGGCTGATGAAGCCTTCGGCCTGGGCGGTCAGGGTGAAAAGAGTGGCGATGAGCAGGCAGGAGAGTCGGAGCATTTCGCTATCCGTGGACGTGTCGGCGGATGAAGCGGGCAGTCTACACGGGCGACTCCGGCGGGCGGGGCGATTTCGTCGAAAGCGCGATGGCTCGGCACCGCGTGTTTTTTGTAGGAGCGCGCCATGCGCGCGATCGCGGGCGTGGCCCGCTCCTACAGGGGAATACCGGTGTCGATATCTAGTGACGCAGTCCTTCGAGCTGCTGGCGCCACAGTTGCTCCAGCGACAGTACCTGCGCCGGGCCATAGATGGCGTGGGGCTTGCCCAGGTGCGCGGCCCACAGCTGGTCGCCGTAGTCGTAGTGCCACCACTCGCTGGAGAGGTTGCTGAAGCCAGACGCAAGCATGGCGTTGAACAGCATCCGGCGGTTGTCGCGCACGCGGCGTTGGGCTTCGTCGGGCTGGGCGATCGCTTCGTAGTGGCGGGTATAGGAGCGTGGCGTCGCTTCGTCGAACAGGCTGCCCATGTCCAGCCAGCGGCCTTCGCTGTCGCACAGGGTCAGGTCGATGGCGCCGCCGGTGAGGTGTGGGCTGGGGGACTCGGCACGGGTACTGGGCGGCGCGACGAATTCGCGGGTGCGCCGGGTCAGCTCGCGCGGATCGGCGTCCGGCTCGTGCTGGCGGAGGATGTCGTAGAGCGTGTCGTACAGGTGCTGCTGCACCGCGAAGGGTCGCCAGGCATCGAGGATCACCAGGCGGATGCCGTCGGGCAGCAGGCTCGCGGCGCGCAGCAGGCGCTCGAAGACTTCTGTGCGTGCATAGCACTCCGGCTGCGCGTTGGGCACGCCCAGGCGGTGATACGCCGGCCACACCGTGAAGCCGGTGGCGATGCCCAGCGCCTGCAGCGGTTGGTCGCATTCAACGATGGGCACGCGGAAGGCGTCGGCCCAGTCCGGATCGGGTTGCCGCAGGATCGGCGCGAGCAGGTCGGTCATCGGCCGTCAGTCCAGGAGGGAGAGGGTGACGGGCGCCTGGTGGTTATCTTCCACCCGCACTTCCAGTTCGCCGTCGCCCAGTCTGGCTTTGAGGCGCTGGCCGTTCTTCGTCTGCGCGGCACTGCGGATGGCCTGGCCCTTGTCGTCCAGCAGGATGCTGTAGCCGCGGCCGAGGGTCGCCAGCGGGCTGACGATGTGCAGCGTCTGCATCAGGCTGTCGAGGCGCTGGCGCTGTTCGCGCAGGATCGCGTGGGTGGCGCGCGGCAGACGGGCACTGAGGTTGTCCAGGCGCTGGCGCAACAGGGCCAGGTTGCGGCCGGGGTGCTGTGCGGCGAGGCGGGTATCCAGTCGTGCGACGCGTTCGTGGCGGATCTGCAACTGGCGCTCGAAGGCACGGCGCAGGCGCATGTCCAGATCGTCCAGGCGCTGGGACTGCTGGCGCAGGCGCTCACCGGGATGGCGCAGGCGCCGGGCGGTGCCTTCCAGGCGCAGGCGCTCGCGGGTCAGGCGGTCCTGGATGCGCAGGATCAGCCGGCGGCGCAGGCTGTCCAGGCGCTGCTGCAAATCACCGCTGTGCGGCGCCAGCAGCTCGGCAGCGGCCGAGGGCGTGGGGGCGCGCACGTCGGCGACGAAATCGCTGATGGACACGTCGGTTTCATGGCCCACGGCGCTGACGATGGGCGTCACACAGGCGGCGATGGCTCGGGCTACCGGCTCCTCGTTGAAGCACCAGAGGTCTTCCAGCGAGCCGCCGCCACGGGCCAGGATCAGCGCGTCGAAGCCTTGCGCGTCGGCCAGCTTCAGCGCGCGGACGATCTGCCCGATGGCCTCGCGGCCCTGCACGGCGGTGGGGATCAGCGTCAGCTCGACCTGCGGCGCGCGGCGGCGGAACACGCTGATGATGTCGCGGATCACTGCACCGGTGGGCGAGCTGACGATGCCGATGCGCCGTGGGTGGGCAGGCAGTTCCTGCTTGCGTTCGGCGGCGAACAGGCCCTCGGCGGCGAGCTTTTCCTTCAATGCCTCGAAGGCCAGGCGCAGTGCACCGTCACCGGCCGGTTCGACGGTGTCGGCGATCAGTTGGTAGTCGCCACGCCCCTCGAACAGCGAAACCTTGCCGCGCACCCGCACGGCGAGGCCGTCGCGCAGGGCCTGGCGCACGCGCAGGGCGTTCTGGCGGAACAGCGCACAGCGCACCTGGGCGTTGCTGTCCTTGAGGGTGAAGTACATGTGGCCGGACGCCGGGCGGGCGAGGTTGGAGATTTCGCCCTCGACCCAGACCTGCGGGAACACGTCCTCGAGCAGGTGGCGGGCGCGCTGGTTGAGCTGGCTGACGGTCAGAACCTCGCGGTCGAGGCCCAGCCGTTGGAAGGGATCTTTCTGCATGGCGAAGGATGATAAGCGGCCCTGCGGACAGGGGCCAGCGCGCAAGGTCTACAAAGGCTTCATTCAGATCGTCCGGTTGCGTTGAGCCGGACCCCCTGTCTGAGATATAATGCCGCGCTTCCATTTTTCCCGATCGGGAGCCCCCGCCATGCTGCGCATCAGCCAAGAAGCCCTCACTTTCGACGACGTCCTCCTGATTCCAGGTTATTCGGAAGTCCTGCCCAAGGACGTGAGTCTCAAGACTCGCCTGACCCGTGGCATCGAACTGAACATCCCGCTGGTGTCCGCCGCGATGGATACCGTGACCGAAGCCCGCCTGGCCATTGCCATGGCGCAGGAAGGCGGCATCGGCATCATCCACAAGAACATGAGCATCGAGCAGCAGGCTGCCGAGGTTCGCAAGGTCAAGAAGCACGAGACCGCCATCGTTCGCGATCCGGTCACCGTCACACCGTCGACCAAGATCATCGAGCTGCTGCAGATCGCCCGCGAATACGGCTTCTCCGGCTTCCCTGTCGTGGAAGAAGGTGAGCTGGTCGGTATCGTCACCGGTCGCGACCTGCGCGTGAAGCCGAACGTCGGCGACAGCGTCTCGGCGATCATGACCCCGAAGGAAAAGCTGGTCACTGCCCGCGAAGGCACCGCCCTGGAAGAGATCAAGGCTGCTCTCTACGAGAACCGCATCGAGAAGATGCTGGTGGTCGACGAGAAGTTCCGCCTGACCGGCCTGGTGACCTTCCGTGACATCGAGAAGGCCAAGACCTACCCGCTGGCGTCCAAGGACGACGAAGGTCGCCTGCGCGTCGGCGCGGCCGTCGGCACTGGTGCCGATACCGGCGAGCGTGTCTCCGCCCTGGTTGCCGCCGGCGTTGACGTCGTCGTCGTCGACACCGCCCACGGCCACTCCAAAGGTGTGATCGACCGCGTGCGCTGGGTGAAGGAAACCTTCCCGCAGGTACAGGTCATCGGCGGCAACATCGCCACCGGCGAAGCCGCCAAGGCGCTGGCTGACGCCGGCGCTGACGCCGTCAAGGTCGGCATCGGCCCGGGCTCCATCTGCACCACCCGTATCGTCGCTGGCGTCGGCGTACCGCAGATTTCCGCCATCGCCAACGTCGCCGCTGCCCTGGAAGGCACCGGCGTTCCGCTGATCGCCGACGGCGGCATCCGCTTCTCCGGCGACCTGGCCAAGGCCATGGTGGCTGGCGCCTACTGCGTGATGATGGGTTCGATGTTCGCCGGTACCGAAGAGGCTCCGGGCGAGATCGAGCTGTTCCAGGGCCGTTCCTACAAGTCCTACCGTGGCATGGGTTCCCTGGGCGCCATGGCCGGTTCCACCGGTTCCTCCGACCGCTACTTCCAGGACGCCTCCGCTGGCGCCGAGAAGCTGGTACCCGAAGGCATCGAAGGCCGCGTTCCCTATAAGGGCCAGCTGACCGCCATCGTCCACCAGCTGATGGGTGGCCTGCGCGCCGCCATGGGCTACACCGGCAGCGCCGATATCCAGGACATGCGCACCAAGCCGCAGTTCGTGCGCATCACCGGCGCCGGCATGGCCGAGTCCCACGTCCATGATGTGCAGATCACCAAGGAAGCCCCGAACTACCGCGTAGGTTGAGGGTTCTTCGGTAAATGAGTCGGACACGGGGCTGGTTGATACAGCCCCGTGTCGTTTAAGAATTTCGCTACGAGAGATGGCCATGGCCCAAGACATTCACGCTCACCGGATCCTGATCCTCGACTTCGGCTCCCAGTACACCCAACTGATTGCCCGCCGCGTTCGCGAGATCGGCGTGTACTGCGAAATCCATCCGTTCGACATGAGCGACGACGACGTTCGCGCCTTCGCCCCGCGCGGCATCATCCTGGCCGGCGGCCCGGAGTCGGTGCACGAAGCCAACAGCCCGCGCGCGCCGCAGGCCGTGTTCGACCTGAAGGTGCCGTTGTTCGGCATCTGCTACGGCATGCAGACCATGGCCGAGCAAATGGGTGGCAAGGTGCTGGGCTCTGAGCTGCGCGAGTTCGGCTACGCCCGCGTCGACGTGGTCGCCAAGGCCCGCCTGCTGGACGGCATCGAAGATTGCGTCAGCGAAGACGGCGTATTCGGCCTCGACGTGTGGATGAGCCACGGCGACAAGGTCACCGAGATTCCGGAAGGCTTCCACATCCTCGCCAGCACCCCGAGCTGCCCGATCGCGGCCATGGCCGACGATGCCCGTGGCTACTACGGCGTGCAGTTCCACCCGGAAGTGACCCACACCAAGCAGGGCGGTCGCATCCTCTCCCGTTTCGTGCTGGACATCTGCGGCTGCGAAGCCCTGTGGACTCCGTCCAACATCGTCAACGACGCCATCGCGACCGTTCGCGCCCAGGTCGGCAACTCCAAAGTGCTGCTGGGCCTGTCCGGTGGCGTGGACTCCTCGGTGGTCGCGGCGCTGCTGCACAAGGCCATCGGCGACCAGCTGACGTGCGTCTTTGTCGATAACGGCCTGCTGCGCCTGCACGAGGGTGACCAGGTGATGGCCATGTTCGCCGAGAACATGGGTGTCAAGGTGATCCGCGCCAACGCCGAGGATAAGTTCCTTGGTCGTCTGGCCGGTATCAGCGATCCGGAGCAGAAGCGCAAGATCATCGGCGGCAGCTTCATCGAAGTCTTCGATGAGGAAGCCACCAAGCTGCAGGACGTGAAGTTCCTCGCCCAGGGCACCATCTACCCCGACGTGATCGAGTCGGCCGGTGCCAAGACCGGCAAGGCCCACGTGATCAAGTCGCACCACAACGTCGGCGGCCTGCCCGAAGACATGCAGTTCGAACTGGTCGAGCCGCTGCGCGAGCTGTTCAAGGACGAAGTTCGCAAGATCGGCCTGGAACTGGGCCTGCCCTACGACATGGTCTACCGCCACCCGTTCCCGGGCCCGGGCCTGGGCGTGCGCATCCTTGGCGAAGTGAAGAAGGAGTACGCCGACCTGCTGCGTCGCGCGGACCACATCTTCATCGAAGAGCTGCGCAACTTCGACTGGTACCACAAGACCAGCCAGGCCTTCGTGGTCTTCCAGCCGGTGAAGTCCGTCGGCGTGGTCGGTGACGGCCGTCGCTACGCCTGGGTCGTTGCCCTGCGCGCCGTGGAAACCATCGACTTCATGACCGCTCGCTGGGCGCACCTGCCGTACGAGCTGCTGGAGAAGGTCTCGAACCGCATCATCAACGAGATCGAAGGCATCTCCCGCGTTACCTACGACGTGTCGAGCAAGCCGCCGGCAACCATCGAGTGGGAATGATAAGGGCGATTTAACATCCCCTTAACAAAGAGGGCGGCATGCTCGCCGCCTTCTTTGACAGGCGAGGGCGGGAATGCCAGCCCTTGACCTGGCGCATGAGAGGCGTTTGCCTCTTCATGCACAGTTGCTTTCTGTTTCTGTGTCAGAGGAAACAGAGCCATGCAGCCGGCCGCAAGAGCCTGGCGCCAGGCGCGAAACGCGCCAACCTCCGTGAAAGCCGATGGGGTCGCAAGTCCCTTGTTTGAGGAGTCTGGACCCATGTCGTTTACCCGTAGACAAGTACTCGGCGGCATCGCCGGCCTGGCCGTGCTCGGCCTGGGCGCCGGTGGCGCGCGCATCTGGCTGGCGCGCCCGGAAGTCGCCGCTGAACACGATTACGAGCTGATTGCTGCCCCGCTGGACCTGGAGCTGGTGCCTGGCCACAAGACCCCGGGCCTGGGCTACGGCGGCCAGGCTCCCGGCGTGGAAATCCGCGCGCGCCAGGGCGACTGGCTGCGTGTGCGCTTCACCAACAAGCTGGACGAGCCGACTACCATCCACTGGCACGGCATCCGCCTGCCCATCGAGATGGACGGCGTGCCCTACATCTCTCAGCCGCCGGTGCAGCCGGGCGAAAGCTTCATCTACCAGTTTAAGACGCCGGACGCCGGCAGCTACTGGTACCACCCGCACCTGATGAGCAGCGAGCAGCTGGGCCGTGGCCTGGTCGGGCCGCTGATCATCGACGAGCGCGAGCCGAGCGAGTTCACCAGCGAGAAGATCCTCAACCTGAAGACCTGGCACGTGGACGAGGAGGGCAATTTCACACCCTTCAGCATTCCCCGCGAAGCGGCGCGCGAAGGCACACGTGGGCGCCTGTCGACGGTCAACGGCGTGCCTACGCCAGTGATCGAGTTGCCGGCTGGCGAGATCGTCCGGTTGCGCATCCTCAACCTCGACAGTACCGTGACCTACCGGCTCAACCTGCCCGGCGCTGATGCGAAGATTTATGCGCTGGATGGCCATCCGGTGACGCCGCGCGATTTCGGCAAGGGCCCCAAGGACCAGTATTGGATCGGCCCGGGCATGCGTCTGGAGTTGGGCGTGCGTGGACCGGCGGAAGGCGCGGAGCTGTCGTTGCGCAATGGCCCGGTGCGCGTGGCGACCATTCGCGGCGTTGCCAATCCGAAGGCGCCGACCGCCAAGTGGCCGGCTCCGCTGCCGCGCAACCCGGTGGCCGAGCCGGACCTGAAGAACGCCGAGACCATCAACTTCAAATTCGAGTGGGTCGGCGCCAGTTCCGACTATTCCAAGGAGCAGGCTCAGCCTTCGCTGTGGCAGATCAACGGCGTGGCCTGGCAGGGCGGCGAGGAGCACAAGCACAACGCTCCGCCGCTGGCCAAGCTCAAGGAAGGCAATAGCTACATCTTCGTACTGCGCAACATGACCCAGTACCAGCACCCGATCCACCTGCACGGCATGGCCTTCAAGGTGCTGGACTCCGATCGTCGGGAGATTGTCCCGTATTTCACCGACACCTACTTGCTGGGCAAGAATGAGACGGCACGTGTGGCGCTGGTGGCGGATAACCCCGGCCTGTGGATGTTCCACTGCCACGTGATCGATCACATGGAGACCGGGCTGATGGGAACCATCGCGGTGGGCGAGGCATGGTGCGGCTGACCAACAGCAAGGGGCATCCGACAGTGAAGGGGCTGGTGCCGGTCATCGACCGCAGCCAGGACATCCCCTTCATGCGCGAAGCCATGACGCTGGCCGAACAGGGCGCGGCCCTGGGCGAGGTGCCGGTGGGCGCCGTGCTGGTGCTGGACGGCAAGGTGATCGGCCGTGGTTTCAACCAGCCGATCACCTCCCACGATCCCAGTGCCCACGCCGAGATGGTCGCCATCCGCGAGGCCTCCGCGGTCACGCAGAACTATCGTCTGCCCGGCAGCACGCTCTACGTCACCCTCGAGCCCTGCAGCATGTGCGCGGGCCTGCTGGTTCACTCGCGCATCCAGCGCGTGGTGTTCGGTGCCACCGAGCCGAAATCCGGCGTGGTGGTCAGCCGTGGCAACTTCTTCGAACAGGACTTCCTCAACCACCGGGTGCTGGTGGAAGGCGGAGTGCTGGGGGAGGAGTGCAGTGCGATGCTCTCGGCGTTCTTCAAGGCGCGGCGTAGCAAAAGCTGAAGGTTGTAGGAGCGAGCCATGCTCGCGATCGCGGGCGTGGCCCGCTCCTACAATGGAAATGCCGATTTCAATCCGCGCTGGGCGTCAGAGCTTCTGATCCCGCCCGTCGTCGTCATCGTTGGGCTTGGTCTTGTTCACGCCCGGCAGGTGCAGGCCGCTTTCGGCGAGCTGGCCGCCCTCCATCTGCGGCTGGGTCACCCAGGTGAGGATGTCGTAGTAGCGGCGCACGTTCTGCACGAAGTGCACGGTCTCGCCACCGCGCGCGTAGCCGTAGCGCGTCTTGCGGTAGTACTGCTTCTGCGCCAGGCGCGGCAGCATCTTCTTTACGTCGAGCCACTTGTTCGGGTTCAGCCCTTCCTGCTCGGCCATCTTGCGCGCGTCATCAAGGTGAGCGCCGCCGATGTTGTAAGCGGCCAGGGCGAACCAGGTGCGATCCGGGTCCTTGATGCTGTCAGGCAGCTCGTCCTTGATCTGGATGTAGTACTTGCTGCCGCCCTGAATGCTCTGCTTCGGATCGAGTCGGTTGGCCACGCCCATGGCCTGGGCGGTGCGGTTGGTCAGCATCATCAGGCCGCGCACGCCGGTCTTGGACGTCGCATCGGGCTGCCACATGGACTCCTGGTAGCCGATGGCGGCGAGCAGGCGCCAGTCGGCCTCGAGCTTGGTGCCGCTCTGGCGGAAATGCGGTTCGTACTTGGGCAGGCGCTGCTGCAGGTGTTGGGCGAAGGTGTAGGCGCCGACGTAACCCAGAACGTCCACGTGGCCGTAGTAGCGATCCTTCAGGCGTTGCAGCAGGCCGTCCTGCCTGGCCTTGTCGAGGAAGGCGTTGACCTTCTCGATCAGGCTGTTGTCATTGCCGGCCGGCAGTGCCCAGGCCAGGCCCTTGGAGTCGCCGAGGTCAAAGGCGACGCGCACGTTGGGGAAGTACACCTGGTTCATCGCCAGTTCGTTGGAGTCGACCAGGGTCAGGTCGATCTCGCCGACGTCCACCATGCGCAACAGGTCGACCATTTCGTCGGCGTCGGATTCGCGGTACTCCAGCGTGGGGTACTGCTTCTTCAGTTCGGCCAGTTGCGCAGCGTGGCTGCTGCCTTTCAAGACGACGATGCGCTTGCCGACGAGGTCTTCCGGGCGGGTAGGGCGCTGCGCGCCGTTGCGGTAGACAACCTGAGGGGTGACGTCCAGATAGGAGTGCGAGTAGCGCACCTGGGTGTCGCGCTCGCCGCCCGGGGTCAGGCCGGCGGCCGCAAGGTTGGGTCCGCCATCGCGGCCGATGCGGTCATAGAGGTCGTCGATGTTGTCGGCGGTTTCGATCTGCAGCTGTACGCCCAGGCTGTCGGCGAAGCGCTTGGCCAGTTCGTACTCGAAGCCGGTATCGCCGTTGCGGTCCTGGAAGTAGGTGGCCGGACTGTTGCGGGTGATCACGCGCAGCACGCCGTCCTTCTGCACGCGCTCGAGGGCCGTCGGGGCTTTCGCCTCGCTACAGCCGGAAAGCAGCAGAAAGATACAGGTCGCCAAGATCCAGGCGGTGCAGCGCACACGGGACACAGTCAGGGCAAGCATCAGGGCAGTATACGCAAAGGCCGCTTGGCGCCATATCTCGACAGCTCGATGCTTCTCTGCTAGCTGGGGCGCCGTTCGTCGGCATTATTCGTGCGGAACGCCGCTGGGCGGGACTTTTCCCCAGGCCGCTCGAAGGCCTTCGAAGATGAATGGCGATTTCCGCCGGAGCAGTGGCAAGGAGGGTGCGTGAAAGGTGCCGCCAGCCAACGCTTTACGGTAGAATGCACGGCCTCTGTGGGCCGGCCCGTCCGGCCCCACACACTTCCCCGTCTCCAGAGGCTGTTCCGACAATGCTGATCCTGCGCGGTGCTCCCGCCCTTTCCGCTTTCCGCCACGGCAAACTGCTCGACCTGCTGACCCAGCATGTGCCCGCCGTCACCGGGCTGTATGCCGAGTTTGCGCACTTCGCCGAGGTCACCGGAGCCCTCAACGCCGAGGAAGAACAAGTCCTGGCGCGCCTGCTGAAATACGGCCCGAGCGTCCCCGTGCAGGAACCCGCCGGTCGCCTGTTCCTGGTTCTCCCGCGCTTCGGCACCATCTCGCCCTGGTCGAGCAAGGCTTCTGATATCGCCCGCAACTGCGGCCTGGCCAAGATCGAGCGCATCGAGCGCGGCATCGCCTACTACGTCACCGGCGAGCTGAGCGAGGCCGACGCGCAAGCCGTTGCCGCCCGCCTGCACGACCGCATGACCCAACTGGTCCTGAACCAGCTCGAAGACGCTTCGGCCCTGTTCAGCCACGCCCAGCCCAAGCCGCTGACCGTGGTCGACATCCTCGCCGGCGGTCGCGCCGCGCTGGAGAAAGCCAACCTCGAGCTGGGTCTGGCCCTGGCCGAAGACGAGATCGACTACCTGGTGAAGAGCTTCGTCGAGATGGGTCGCAACCCGCACGACGTCGAGCTGATGATGTTCGCCCAGGCCAACTCCGAACACTGCCGCCACAAGATCTTCAACGCCAGTTGGGATATCGACGGCCAGGCTCAGGACAAGAGCCTGTTCGGCATGATCAAGAACACCTATGAAATGCACCGCGAAGGCGTGCTGTCCGCGTACAAGGACAACGCCGCGGTCATGAAAGGCTATGTTGCCGGTCGCTTCTACCCGAACGCGGAAACCCGCCAGTACGGCGCCAGCGAAGAGCCGGTGCACATCCTGATGAAGGTGGAGACCCACAACCACCCGACGGCCATCGCTCCGTTCCCCGGCGCCTCCACCGGTTCCGGCGGCGAGATCCGCGACGAAGGTGCAACCGGTCGTGGCGCCAAGCCGAAGGCCGGCCTGGTCGGCTTCACTGTCTCCAACCTGAACATCCCCGGTTTCGAGCAGCCCTGGGAAGTGCCCTACGGCAAGCCCGAGCGCATCGTTACCCCGCTGGACATCATGATCGAAGGCCCGCTGGGCGGCGCCGCGTTCAACAACGAATTCGGCCGTCCGAACCTCGCCGGCTACTTCCGTACCTTCGAGCAGGCCATCGCCACCCCGCGCGGTGAAGAAGTCCGCGGTTACCACAAGCCGATCATGATCGCCGGCGGCATGGGCAACATCCGCGAAGACCACGTACAGAAGGGCGAAATCTCGGTCGGCGCCAAGCTGATCGTGCTCGGCGGCCCGGCCATGCTGATCGGCCTGGGCGGCGGTGCCGCCTCGTCCATGGCCACCGGCGCCTCCGCCGCTGACCTGGACTTCGCCTCGGTACAGCGCGAGAACCCGGAAATGGAACGCCGTTGCCAGGAGGTCATCGACCGCTGCTGGCAGATGGGCGAGAACAACCCGATCAAGTTCATCCACGACGTGGGGGCGGGTGGCATCTCCAATGCCCTGCCGGAGCTGATCAACGACGGTGGCCGTGGCGGCCGCTTCGAACTGCGTAACGTGCCCAACGACGAGCCGGGCATGAGCCCGCTGGAAATCTGGTGCAACGAGTCGCAGGAACGCTACGTGATGTCGGTGGACGCCGCTGACTTCGAGACCTTCAAGGCCATCTGCGAGCGCGAGCGTTGCCCGTTCGCCGTGGTCGGTGAAGCCACCGAAGAGAAACAGCTCACCGTCGCTGACAGCCACTTCGGCAACAACCCGGTGGATATGCCGCTGGAAGTGCTGCTTGGCAAGCCGCCGCGCATGCACCGTTCGGTCACTCGCGAAGCGGAGCTGGGCGATGACTTCGCCGCTGCCGGCCTGGACCTGACCGAGTCCACCGAGCGCGTGCTGCGCCACCCCGCCGTGGCCAGCAAGAACTTCCTGATCACCATCGGCGACCGCACCATCACTGGCCTGGTGGCCCGCGACCAGCTGGTCGGCCCGTGGCAGGTACCAGTGGCCGACTGCGCCGTCACCGCCACCAGCTTCGACGTCTACACCGGTGAAGCCATGGCCATGGGCGAGCGTACGCCGCTGGCCCTGATCGACGCTCCGGCCTCCGGTCGCATGGCGATCGGCGAGACCATCACCAACCTCGCCGCAGCGAGCATCGATGCGATCTCCGAGATCAAGCTCTCCGCCAACTGGATGGCCGCTGCCGGCCACCCGGGCGAGGACGCGCGCCTGTACGACACCGTCAAGGCCGTCGGCATGGACCTGTGCCCGGCGCTGGGTATTACCATTCCGGTGGGCAAGGACTCCATGTCCATGAAGACCCGCTGGCAGGATGGCGATGCCGAGAAGAGCGTCACCTCGCCGATGTCGCTGATCATCTCCGGCTTCGCCCCGGTCAATGACGTGCGCAAGACCCTGACCCCGCAGCTGCGCCTGGACAAGGGAGAGAGCGACCTGATCGTCATCGATCTTGGCCGTGGCAAGAACCGCATGGGTGGCTCCATCCTCGCCCAGGTCAATGGCCAGATCGGCCGTGCCGCGCCGGACGTCGACGATGCCGAAGACCTGAAAGCCTTCTTCGCCGTGATCCAGGGCCTGAACGCCGATGGCCACCTGCTGGCCTACCACGACCGTTCAGACGGCGGCCTGATGGCCACCGTGGTGGAAATGGCCTTCGCCGGTCATTGTGGACTCGACCTGAATCTCGATGCACTGGCGGACAGCCGTGACGAACTGACTGCCGCCCTGTTCAACGAAGAACTGGGTGCGGTGATCCAGGTTCGCTCTGCCGCCACGCCGGAAGTGCTGGCCCAGTTCAGCGCCGCCGGCCTGGAAGACTGCGTCGCGGTCATCGGCCAGCCGGCCAATGGCGCCGAGATCGAGCTGTCCTTCGGCGGCGAGCGCGTCTTCAGTGCCCAGCGCCGCAACCTGCAGCGCATCTGGAGCGAGACCAGCTACCGCATCCAGCGCATGCGCGACAACGCCGACTGCGCCGACCAGGAATTCGATGGCCTGCTGGAAGAAGACAATCCCGGGCTGTCGGTGAAGCTGAGCTTCGACGTCAACGACAACATCGCCGCGCCCTACATCAAGAAGGGCGTGCGTCCGCAGATCGCCATCCTGCGCGAGCAGGGCGTGAACGGTCAGGTGGAAATGGCCGCGGCCTTCGATCGCGCCGGTTTTGCGGCCGTCGACGTGCACATGAGCGACATCCTCTCCGGCCGTGTCAGCCTGGAGCAGTTCAAGGGCCTCGTGGCCTGCGGTGGCTTCTCCTATGGCGACGTACTGGGCGCTGGTGAGGGCTGGGCCAAGTCGATCCTGTTCAACGCCCGTGCCCGCGATGGCTTCCAGGCCTTCTTCGAGCGCAAGGACAGCTTCGCCCTTGGCGTGTGCAACGGTTGCCAGATGATGTCCAACCTGCACGAGCTGATCCCCGGCACCGAGTTCTGGCCGCACTTCGTGCGTAACCGCTCCGAGCAGTTCGAAGCGCGCGTAGCAATGGTCCAGGTTCAGGAGTCGCAGTCGATCTTCCTGCAGGGCATGGCCGGTTCGCGCATGCCAATCGCCATCGCCCACGGCGAAGGCCATGCGGAGTTCGAGAGCGAGGAAGCGCTGCTGGAAGCTGACCTGTCCGGTACCGTGGCCCTGCGTTTCGTCGACAACCTGGGCAAGGTTACCGAGAGCTACCCGGCCAACCCGAACGGTTCGCCGCGTGGCATCACCGGCCTGACCAGCCGCGACGGCCGCGTCACCATCATGATGCCGCACCCGGAGCGCGTGTTCCGCGCCGTGCAGAACTCCTGGCGCCCGGAAGAGTGGGACGAGGACGGCGGCTGGATGCGCATGTTCCGCAATGCCCGCGTCTGGGTCGGCTGAGTCCGGTCTGATGCAAGACGACAAAGGGGAAAGCTTCGGCTTTCCCCTTTTTCTTTGCCCGGCCGGTGGAGGTGAGCGTTGTGGCTGATGAAGAACGGCTGCCGGAGGTCCGCGCAGTCGAACCGGGACAGGTTCTGCACTTGTGCCGCTGTGGGCGGTGCGCCTGCCTGCCGGATGCCGCCGCCGATTGCGCGGATGTGCTGGAGTTCAGGGTCGGGCGCGAGCGCCATCTGCTGCTGTGTCGCTGCGGCCGGTCGGCGAAGCTGCCGCATTGCGACGGTTCCCATGCTCCTGCGACACCCGGTCTGAAAGAGCGCTGGCGACGCTTCACCGGCAAGTGAGCTCGAAGTCCGTCACAGATTTCGGACAAAGTCGCTTGCGGGCGAACGAGCGTGGAACCGGACGGTCGAACTTCCACGATGACCCGCAAGTCACAAGAGGCAAAGTGCCACTATTTGTGGCAGCATTTGTCACCCGTGTCGCTCTTTGTCACGGCTGTGTCCCTGTTTCGATCGGAGTCTCCGATGTACAAACTGTGTTTCTACGTTCCGGAAAGCCATCTGGAACCGGTCAAGAAAGCGGTGTTCGCCGCCGGTGCAGGACGCATCGGTGCCTATGACAGCTGTTGCTGGCAGGCGCTCGGACAGGGACAGTTCCGCCCACTGCAGGGCAGTAATCCCTTCATCGGCCAGGCGGGCAGCGTTGAGCAGGTCGCCGAGTGGAAGGTGGAGATGGTGGTCGCCGACGAGTTGATCCACGACTCGGTGAAGGCCCTCAAGCAGGCC
Organism: uncultured Pseudomonas sp.; assembly: GCA_966191535.1. Classification (GTDB taxonomy): domain Bacteria; phylum Pseudomonadota; class Gammaproteobacteria; order Pseudomonadales; family Pseudomonadaceae; genus Pseudomonas. The sequence continues at coordinate 31,504 of CBIGPF010000021.1, forward strand.
CATCCCTACGAGACGCCAGCCTTCGAGGTCTGGCGGCTGTCGGACATGGTGTTCTGAGCAGACATGAAAAAGGCGCCCTCGGGCGCCTTTTTTCTTTCCATCCCGCTTACGGGCGGATCTCGATCAGCGTGCCGTCCTTGACCAGGCTCCAGACCTCGCGCATGTCGGCGTTGGTCATGGCGATGCAGCCGTTGGTCCAGTCCAGGGTCGAGAAGTACCACTCCGGGTAATCGTCATCCATGGGGGTGCCGTGGATCATGATCATGCCGCCGGGCGACAGGCTCTTTTCCCGCGCCTTGGCCACGTCGCGGGCATTCGGATAGGAAATGTGCATGGAGAGGTTGTACTTGTCGCTGGTCTTGCGCCAGTCGACCCAGTAGAAGCCTTCCGGCGTGCGATTGTCGCCCTCGGCCAGCTTCGGGCCTTGCGGGCGCTTGCCCAGGGACACGCGATAGCTCTTGAGAACCTTGCCGTTGCTGATGAGGTTCAGTTTGCGCTCGGACTTGAGCACGAGAATCTTGTCGATACGACCGTCGAGCGTGGGCATCGCGTTGGCATGCGAGAACGCTGCGAAGGTCAGACAAAGTACGGCAATCAACCAGCGCATCGAGTGGTGTTCCCCGGTAGTTCCTAAAGCCTTAGAGGCGGTAAATGAGCTTATTAGTTCTTTTTCTGTGCAAGCATTGGGAGAATTCCCTCATTGCGTATCGGGAAGTTCTGAGCGATCCGATCCGCTAGGAAATATTCTAAGGTACGGCCCACGGTGGGGAAAGCCAGCTCGCCCCACGGAATGTCGGATTCTTCGAAGAGTCGCACTTCCAGGCTTTCGTCGCCGGCGGAGAACTCCAGGTCCGCCAGTTCGGCGCGGAAGAAGATATAAACTTGGCTGATATGCGGCAGATCAAAGACTGTATAAAGCTGCAGGCCGTTGACGCGAGCGTTGGCCTCTTCGAGAGTCTCGCGGGCGGCGGCCTGCTCCAGCGTCTCGCCGTTCTCCATGAAGCCCGCCGGTAGTGTCCAGTAGCCCTGGCGTGGCTGGATGGCGCGGCGGCAGAGGAGGATGCGCCCCTCCCAGACCGGCAGGCAGCCTGCGACGATGCGCGGGTTCTGGTAATGCACGGTCTGACACTGGTCGCAGACGAAGCGCGGGCGGTTGTCGCCGCTGGGGATGCGCAGGCTCACGCTGGCGCCGCACTGGCTGCAGAATTTCATGCCGCTTCCTTGTTATTCGATGAGGCAATCTTGCGCGCTGCGCGGGGCGCCCAGCAAGGGGCGGGGCTTGGGCAGGGACGTCTTTCGTGCCATGATCCTTCAATTAGAAGAATCGGCCCCCGCAGGATGTTCGGCATGCTGGACCAGCTGCGCCAACGCATACAGACGCACACGCCAAGCGACCTTGAAACGGACCACAGCTTCCCGGAAGCAGCGGTCCTGCTCCCCATCACTCCCCAGGAAGAGCTCGTGCTCACCTTGCGGGCGACCGGGCTTTCGACCCATAGCGGCGAAGTGGCCTTCCCCGGTGGTCGCCGTGACCCCGAGGATGTCGACCTGATCCACACCGCCCTGCGCGAGGCTCAGGAGGAGATTGCCCTGCCACCGGGTCTGGTGGAGGTCGTCGGACCGTTGAGTACCCTGGTGTCGCGACACGGTATCCTGGTCAAGCCGTTCGTCGGCTTCGTCCCCGATTTCGTGGAGTACCGCCCCAACGACGGTGAGATCGACGCCGTGTTCAAGGTGCCGCTGGAGTTCTTCCGTGGTGACCCGCGTGAAACCACCCATCGTATCGACTACTTCGGCCGCAGCTGGTACGTCCCGAGCTACCTGTTCGAGGGCTACAAGATCTGGGGCCTGTCCGCGATCATGCTGGTCGAGCTGCTGAACCTGCTCTACGACGCCCGTATCGACCTGCACCAGCCGCCGTCGACGTTCATCAAGCTGAGCTGAGACCCGATAATAAAGAGCGGCCCCCGCCTGAGGAGAAACCATGAAGTACCGCCTGGGCTCGTCCCGAGTCGAAACCCATCCGGAAAGCTGGATCGCCCCCAACGCCACCGTGGTCGGCAAGGTGCGGCTCGACGCTGGCGCCAGTGTGTGGTTCAACGCCGTGCTGCGCGGTGACAACGAGCTGATCCACATCGGCGAGCACAGCAATGTGCAGGACGGCACCGTCATGCACACCGACATGGGCTTCCCGCTGACCCTGGGCAAGGGCGTGACCATCGGCCACAACGCCATGCTGCATGGCTGCCAGGTGGGCGACTACAGCCTCATCGGCATCAACGCGGTGATCCTCAACGGCGCGAAGATCGGCAAGTACTGCATCATCGGCGCCAACGCGCTGATTCCCGAGGGCAAGGAGATCCCCGATGGCTCCCTGGTCATGGGCTCGCCCGGCAAGGTGGTGCGCGAGCTGACCGAGCCGCAGAAGAAGATGCTCGAAGCCAGCGCCGCCCATTACGTGCACAACGCCCAGCGCTACGCCCGCGACCTGGCCGAGCAGGAAGAATGACCGAAGAACGTCCCGTCGCCTCGCCCTGCGTGCACGTCTGCGCGCTGGACGATGCCGATATCTGTCTGGGCTGCCAGCGCAGTGCGGCCGAAATCACCCGCTGGGGCCTGATGGACAACACCGAGCGCCGCGAGGTGCTCACGCGTTGCGCGCAGCGCGCCCGCGAACAGGGTGTGCTGGTCTAGCACGCCACTAGCTTTCGCTTCACGAGCTATCCCGTTTCGAACTTTCTTTTCCCGAGGTTTCCCGCAATGCCCCGTATTGGAACTCCCCTGTCGCCGAGCGCGACCCGCGTACTGCTCTGTGGCTCCGGCGAACTGGGCAAGGAAGTGGCGATCGAGCTGCAGCGTCTGGGCTGCGAAGTCATCGCCGTCGACCGTTACGCGGACGCACCGGCCATGCAGGTCGCGCACCGCAGCCACGTGATCAGCATGCTCGACGGTGTTGCGCTGCGGGCGGTGATCGAGCAGGAGAAGCCGCACTACATCGTGCCGGAGATCGAAGCCATTGCCACTGCGACCCTGGTCGAGCTGGAGAGCGAAGGCTACACCGTGATCCCCACCGCTCGTGCCGCGCAGCTGACCATGAATCGCGAGGGCATCCGTCGTCTGGCCGCTGAAGAACTGGGCCTGCCGACCTCGCCCTACCATTTCGCCGACACCTACGAAGACTACGCCGCTGGCGTCGCCGCCGTGGGCTATCCGTGCGTGGTGAAGCCGATCATGAGCTCGTCGGGCAAGGGCCAGAGCGTGCTCAAGTCCGACGCCGACCTGAAGACTGCCTGGGATTACGCCCAGGAAGGTGGCCGCGCCGGCAAGGGCCGCGTCATCGTCGAGGGGTTCATCGACTTCGACTACGAAATCACCCTGCTGACCGTGCGCCACATCGGCGGCACCACCTTCTGCGCGCCCATCGGCCACCGTCAGGTGAAGGGCGACTACCACGAATCCTGGCAGCCCCAGGCGATGAGCCCGAAGGCACTGGCCGAGTCCGAGCGTGTGGCCAAGGCGGTCACCGAGTCACTGGGCGGCCGCGGCCTGTTCGGCGTGGAGCTGTTCGTGAAGGGCGATGAAGTGTGGTTCAGCGAAGTCTCGCCGCGTCCGCACGATACCGGCCTGGTCACCCTGATTTCCCAGGATCTCTCCGAATTTGCCCTGCATGCCCGCGCCATCCTCGGCCTGCCGATTCCGGTGATCCGCCAGCTGGGCGACTCCGCCTCGGCGGTGATCCTGGTGGAAGGCACGTCGCAGCAGGTGTCCTTCGGCAACCTCGGCGCTGCTCTGAGCGAGCCGGACACCGCGCTGCGCCTGTTCGGCAAGCCGGAAGTGGACGGCCAGCGCCGCATGGGCGTCGCCCTGGCACGCGACGAGTCGATCGACGCCGCACGCGCCAAGGCCACCCGTTCGGCCCAGGCGGTCAACGTCGAGCTGTGAGCCGCTGGGCGGGGCTGATGTGGTGGGCAGCAGCGTTGCCGTTGCTGCCACTGGCCCTGCCCATGGCCGTGCGCACCCGGCGTACGGCCTTGCGCCTGGCGCCGGCCGCAGGCGTCCGTGAGGGCGTCGCGGGGCCGGAGTTGCTTGGTGAGCCCTTTCGTCTTCTGCTGCTGGGCGAGTCCACCGTTGCCGGTGTTGGGGCGTCCTGCCTCGACTTCGCGCTGGCCGGCCGGCTGGCTTCGGCGCTCTCCGCTCGCCTCCAGCGGCCTGTTGCATGGTGTGCGGCGGGGGAAAACGGGATCACCGCCGGCGAAGCCTGCGAGCGCCTGCTGCCGCTCGCGGCCGAGCAGGACTACGACCTGGTGACGCTGGTGTTCGGTGTCAACGACACCACCCATTTCAGTTCAAGCCAGCGCTGGCTCGGCGCTCTCGAACACCTGATCGAGCACTTCCGTGGCCGTGGCGCGCAGGTGGTCTGCACGGCGGTACCGCCGTTGCAGTACTTCACGGCCTTGCCTTGGCTATTGCGGCAGTTGCTGGGCTGGCGGGCGGCTCTGCTGGATCGCCAACTCAGTGCGTTGGCGTTGAGGCAGGGTGCGGGCTATTGCGGGGTGAGCCTGGAGATGCAGCCACAGTTCCTCGCCATCGATGGCTATCACCCGTCGGCGCTGGGCTACCGGGTGTGGGGTGAGCATCTGGCCGAGTGGCTGGTCTCCCGGCGCTGACCTAGCTGGGGGCATGTCCGCGATCCGCCGGCGGTGCCGGCGTCGCGTCGGACTTCGCTCCTCAACAGTCAGCGGATGTCGTTCAGATCAGCCTCGCGGGTCTCGCGCAGGCACAGCACGGCCAGCAGGCTGAGCGCCGCTGCGACCGACACGTAGCCACCCACCCAGCTCAGGCCGCCCATGCCCACCAGCTTCTGCGCGATGTACGGGGCTACCGAGGCGCCGAGAATGCCGCCCAGGTTGTAGGCCGCCGAAGCGCCGGTGTAGCGCACGTGGGTGGGGAAGAGTTCCGGCAGCAGTGCGCCCATGGGGGCGAAGGTCACGCCCATGAGGAACAGTTCCAGCGACAGGAACACCGCCACTTCCACCGACGAGCCCTGGCTCAGCAGGGGCTCCATGGCGAAACCCGAGGCGATGGCGGCGATGCAGCCGACGATCAGCACCGGCTTGCGCCCGAAGCGGTCGCTCAGCCAGGCCGATACCGGCGTGGCGGCGGCCATGAAGAGCACGGCGATGCACAGCAGGCCGAGGAAGTCTTCGCGGCTGTAGCCCAGGGTGCTGACGCCGTAGCTCAGCGAGAACACCGTGGAGATATAGAAGAGGGCGTAGCACACCACCATCGCCATGGCGCCGAGCAGGGTCGGGCGCCAGTGCTTGGCGAACAGCTCGGCGATCGGCAGGCTGGCGCGCTCGTGGCGCTCCATGGCCTTGGCGAAGACCGGGGTTTCCACCAGCTTCAGGCGGACGTACAGGCCGATGATGACCAGCACGGCGCTGAGCACGAAGGGAATGCGCCAGCCCCAGGCGCGGAACTGCTCTTCGCTGAGCAGCATGGCCAGGCAGAGGAACAGGCCGTTGGCGGCGAGGAAGCCGATGGACGGGCCCATCTGCGGGAACATGCCGAACCAGGCGCGGCGACCCTTGGGTGCGTTTTCCGTGGCGAGCAGCGCGGCGCCGCCCCATTCGCCACCCAGCCCGAGGCCTTGTCCGAAGCGCAGCACGCAGAGCAGGATCGGCGCCCAGGCGCCAATGCTGTCGTAACCCGGCAGCAGGCCGATCAGGGTGGTGGAGATGCCCATCAGCAGCAGCGAGGCCACCAGGGTCGATTTACGTCCGATGCGGTCGCCGAAGTGGCCGAACAGCGCCGAGCCCAGTGGGCGGGCGAGGAAGGCGATGCCGAAGGTGATGAAGGCGCTCAGCGCCTGGGCGGTGCCGGAGGTCTGCGGGAAGAACACCGGGCCGATCACCAGCGCAGCGGCGGTGGCGTAGACGTAGAAATCGTAGAACTCGATGGCGGTGCCGATGAAGCTGGCCACCGCGACGCGGGTGGTGGAATTGGTCTGTTCGGCCGGTTGTGCGGCTTCGAGGGTGGCGCTGGTCATACGGGGAATATCCCTGGCAGTCAGGCGCGGCGACGACTCTGGCGGTCGTGTCCGACGTTTCTTGAAGCATCGCCATGGCGCGAGTGCGAGCGCGGCCCGGGATCGGGGCTGGGTGGGCGCGGCTCGCGGCGGGTCAGGGCGAGTCCGGCTGCTTCGCAAGGCAACGACATGGTGTCGAGGCTCGGCGGGGCGTGCGATTGACTGGCCGGCGCAGCGTCGCGGGTAACGACGGGCATCGGCGGGAGGCTGGGTAAGCCGTCCGGATTATAGGGGCGGGCAGGGTGGCTCAGGCAAGCTCGTCGCTGTAGGGCGCTTCTCTGGGTGGTGCGCCGGGCAGCCAGGCGCGCACGCTTTTCACCCGGTTTTCACCGGACTGGAGTATCTCCAGGCGGTAGCGGCCGACTTTCAGGCACACCGCGCAGTCGGGTATCTGCTCCAGCGCTTCGGTGACCAGGCCGTTGAGGGTCTTGGGTCCGTCGCTGGGCAGTTGCCAGCCCAGGGCTCGGTTGACGTCGCGCAGGTTGGCCGAGCCGTCGATCACGTAGGTGCCGTCGGCCTGGGGATGGATGTCCGGGTTGCGCAGGGTGTTCTGGTTACTGAACTCGCCGACGATCTCTTCGAGGATGTCTTCCAGGGTGATGATGCCGATCACCTCGCCGTACTCGTCAACGACGATGCCGATGCGTCGCTTCTGTTTCTGGAAGTTGATCAACTGGGTCGACAGCGGCGTGCTCTCGGGGACGAAGTAGGGCTCCAGGCATGCGGCCTTGAGGCTTTCCTTGGTCAACTGGTTATGGGTCAGCAGGCGAGCGATCTGGCGCATGTGCACCACGCCCTCGACCTGGTTGATGTCGTTGCGGAACACCGGCAAGCGGGTGTGGGTGGTGTTGCGCAACTGGCCGATGATGGTCTCCAGCTCGTCGTCCAGGTCGATGCCCTGGACTTCGTTGCGCGGCACCATCAGGTCGTTCACCGTGATCTTTTCCAGGTCGAGGATGCTCAGCAGCATGTCCTGGCGGTTGTTGGTGAGCTTCTCGCTGGAGTCTGTGACCACGCTGCGTAGCTCGTCGTTGCTCAGCGGCTTGTTGCCGCGCTGGGTCGGGTCGAGCCCGCCCAGGCGCAGCAGGAGGTTGCTGATACCGGTCATCAGCCAGAGCAGCGGGCTGAACAGCTTCTGCATCCAGATCAGCGGCAGGCTGGCAGGGAAGGCGACGCGCTCGGGGCGCAAGGCGGCATAGGTCTTGGGGGTGATCTCACCGAAGATCAGCAGGATCAGCGTCAGCACTACCGTGGTGATCGCCACGCCGGCTTCGCCCCACAGGCGCAGTGCCAGCAGGGTCGCCAGGGACGAGGCGATGATATTGACGAAGTTGTTGCCGATCAGGATGGTGCCGAGCAGGCGGTCGGTGCGCAGCAGCAGCCAGCTGGTTCGCCGCGCCCCACGGTTGCCTTTCTTGGACAGGTGGCGCAGGCGGTAGCGGTCGAGGCTGAGCATGCCGGTCTCGACGCTGGAGAAGAACGCCGAGCAGAGGATCAGGAAGATGAGCAGGCCGATCAGGTAGCCGGGGTGGATCTCTTCCATGCGCGCAGGTCCTTCAGCGGCGCTCGAGCGCCGCCGTTAGCGTCAGATGTGCAGGATGAATTCCTTGACCAGCTTGCTGCCGAAGTAGGCCAGCATCAGCAGGCAGAAACCCGCGAGGGTCCAGCGGATCGCCTTGTGGCCGCGCCAGCCGAGCTGGTAACGGCCCCACAGCAGTACGCCGAACACCACCCAGGCGAAGCAGGAGAGGATGGTCTTGTGCGCCAGGTGCTGGGCAAACAGGTTGTCGACGAACAGCCAGCCGGAGATCAGCGACAGCGAGAGCAGCGACCAGCCGCCCCAGAGGAAGCCGAACAGCAGGCTTTCCATGGTCTGCAGTGGTGGGAAGTTGCGGATCAGGCCCGACGGGTGCTTGTGCTTGAGCTGATGGTCCTGCACCAGCAGGAGCAGCGCCTGGACCACGGCGATGGTCAGCAGGCCGTAGGCCAGGATCGACAGCAGGATGTGGGCGAGAATGCCGGGCTGTTCGTTGATCGGTTCGATGGTGCCGTGGGGCATCAGCACGGCCAGCAGCGTGGTCAGTGCACCGAGCGGATAAAGGAAGATCAGCAGGTTGTGCACCGGGATGCGCAGGCACGCCAGCAGGGTCAGGGCGGTGACCGCGGCGGAGATCAGGCTGGCGGCATTGAAGAAGTCCAGCGCCAGGCCGGCCGGTGTCAGCAGCTCCTCGCTCAGGCTGAACGCCTGGCAGAGCAGGGCGATCAGACCCAGCAGGAGGAGCAGCGGTTTCTGCGGCGGGGTGCGGCGGGCCAGGCTTGCGCCCTGGTAGGCGGTGGTGCCGATATAAAGGACGGCGGCGATCAGGCTGGGCAGCAGAGGTTGCATAAGTCCTTGGAACAGTCCTTCGACGGGGGACCCGAAAGGTGGTGAGTTTGGCACAGATCGCCCGCGCCTAGAAAGCGGCTGAGAACAGTTCGCTTCTGGCCCGCGAAGCGGTCTGTCACATCGAGATCATCGGCGGTGTTGGCGCTGGCCGCACTTGGTTATAATCGGCGGCTTGCTGACAAGCCAAACCCTGACCCGACCGGGTCTGATTAGGAACGCGCATGTTCGAAAACCTTACAGATCGCCTCTCGCAAACGCTGCGCCACGTCACCGGCAAGGCCAAGCTGACCGAGGACAACATCAAGGACACGCTCCGCGAAGTGCGGATGGCCCTGCTGGAGGCCGACGTGGCCCTGCCGGTGGTCAAGGACTTCGTCGCCAAGATCAAGGATCGCGCGGTCGGCACCGAAGTTTCCAAGAGTCTGACCCCGGGCCAGGCCTTCGTGAAGATCGTCCAGGCCGAGCTGGTCGAGCTGATGGGCGCGGCCAACGAGGACCTCGACCTCGCCGCCACTCCGCCTGCAGTCATTCTGATGGCTGGCCTGCAGGGTGCGGGCAAGACCACCACTGCCGGCAAGCTGGCGCGCTTCCTTAAGGAGCGCAAGAAGAAGTCCGTGTTGCTGGTGTCCGCCGACGTTTACCGCCCGGCGGCAATCAAACAGCTGGAGACCCTGGCCAACGACCTGGACGTGACCTTCTTCCCGTCCGATACCAGCCAGAAGCCGGTCGCCATCGCCGAAGCGGCGATCCGCGAAGCCAAACTGAAGTTCATCGACGTGGTGATCGTCGACACCGCCGGTCGTCTGCACATCGATGCCGACATGATGGACGAGATCAAGCAGGTCCACGCGGCGATCAAGCCGGTGGAAACCCTGTTCGTGGTCGACGCCATGACCGGCCAGGACGCCGCCAACACCGCCAAGGCCTTCAACGACGCGCTGCCGCTGACCGGCGTGGTGCTGACCAAGGTCGACGGCGATGCCCGTGGCGGTGCTGCGCTGTCCGTGCGCGCCATCACCGGCAAGCCGATCAAGTTCCTCGGCATGGGCGAGAAGAGCGAAGCGCTCGATCCGTTCCACCCTGACCGCGTCGCCTCGCGCATCCTCGGCATGGGTGACGTGCTCAGCCTGATCGAGCAGGCCGAGCAGAGCATGGACCGCGAGAAGGCCGAGAAGCTCGCGAAGAAGATCAAGAAGGGCAAGGGCTTCGACCTGGAAGACTTCCGCGATCAGCTGCAACAGATGAAGAACATGGGCGGCCTGGGCAGCCTGATGGACAAGCTGCCGATGCTCGGCGGCGTCAACCTGTCGCAGATGGGCAACGCGCAGAACGCGGCGGAGAAGCAGTTCAAGCAGATGGAGGCGATCATCAACTCCATGACCCCTGCCGAGCGCCGTGATCCGGAAGTGATCAGCGGTTCGCGCAAGCGCCGCATCGCCATGGGTTCGGGCACCCAGGTGCAGGACGTTGGTCGCCTCATCAAGCAGCACAAGCAGATGCAGAAGATGATGAAGAAGGTCACCGCCAAGGGCGGCATGGCCAAGATGATGCGCGGCATGGGGAGCATGTTCCCCGGCGGCATGCCCAAGATGTGAGGCCAGACGGCTCGCCGCCCGGCGGGCCGAGCGCGCTGCGGCTTGCGGCGCGGGGCTTTAGCTCATAGAATATGCGGCCTTTCGGGCTATGTGCCCGAGGGCTGCATTTCTTTTTTGCAAGCAAACCATAGGAACAACGTACGCATGGTAACCATTCGTCTGGCTCGTGGCGGCTCCAAGAAGCGCCCGTTCTACCACCTGACCGTGACCAACAGCCGCAACGCTCGCGACGGCCGTTTTGTTGAGCGCGTCGGTTTCTTCAACCCCGTTGCAACTGGTGCCGAGGTTAAAGTCTCGATCAACCAGGAGCGTCTGAGCTACTGGCTGAGCCAGGGTGCTCAACCGTCTGAGCGTGTTGCTCAGCTGATCAAGGAAGCCGCCAAGGCTGCCTGAGATCGATGAACACGAATACTGCTCCCGCCGAGGAGATGGTTGTTCTCGGCAAGATCGTATCGGTGCACGGTATTCGTGGTGAGGTGAAGGTGTATTCCTTTACCGATCCGTTGGACAACCTGCTGGACTATCGCCGTTGGACGCTCAAGCGTGGCAACGAGGTTCGACAGGCTGAGCTGGTTCAAGGTCGTGTGCAGGGCAATGTCCTGGTCGCGAAGCTGAAGGGACTGGATGATCGCGAGATCGCCCGCACCTTCGCAGAGTTCGAAATCCTGGTCCCGCGCAGCGAGCTGCCGGTGCTGGACGATGGCGAGTTCTACTGGAGCCAGTTGGAAGGTCTCAAGGTGATCGACCAGAACGGGCAACTGTTCGGGATTCTCGACCACATGCTGGAGACCGGCGCCAACGATGTGATGGTAGTCAAGCCCTGCGCAGGCAGCCTGGACGACCGTGAACGCCTGCTCCCGTATACGGATCAGTGCGTGCAATCGGTGGACCTGGAAGCCGGCGAGATGCGGGTGGACTGGGACGCGGACTTCTAACCCATGTGGATGAGAGCCCTCAGCCGATGTGGATAGGAGTAATCAGCATCTTTCCGGAGATGTTTCGCGCCATCAGCGACTATGGCATCACGAGTCGCGCGGTCAAGCAGGAGCTGATTCAGCTTCAGTGCTTCAACCCGCGGAGCAACACCGAGGACCGTCACCAGACGGTGGATGACCGGCCTTTCGGCGGTGGTCCCGGCATGGTGATGAAAATCAAGCCGCTCGAAGGCGCCCTGGGCGATGCCCGGCAAGCCGCAGGCGGACCGGCGAAGGTGATCTACCTCTCGCCGCAAGGTCGCAAGCTCACGCAGGCGGCCGTGAAAGAACTGGCGAACGAGGAACGACTGATCCTGATCGCCGGGCGTTACGAAGGCATCGACGAGCGCTTCATTGAAGAGCATGTCGATGAGGAATGGTCAGTTGGCGATTATGTCCTGTCCGGGGGTGAGCTTCCGGCCATGGTGCTGATTGACGCGGTCACGCGGTTGTTGCCCGGTGCATTGGGCCACGTGGACTCCGCCGAGGAGGACTCTTTCACGGATGGCCTGCTCGACTGTCCGCACTACACCCGACCTGAGGTGTACGCAGACAAACGTGTTCCTGAGGTGCTGCTCAGCGGCAACCACGAACACATCCGGCGCTGGCGTTTGCAGCAGTCCTTAGGCAGGACCTGGGAACGACGTGCTGATCTTCTGGATTGCCGCTCGCTTTCTGGAGAAGAGAAAAAGCTGCTGGAGGAATACATCCGCCAGCGGAACGATAGTTAACGTATCGATGGCGAGCGCCGAGCGCTTGTCTTAGGAGCACGAAATGACCAACAAGATCATTCAGCAGATCGAAGCTGAACAGATGAGCAAAGAGATTCCGGCGTTCGCCCCCGGCGACACCGTAATCGTCCAGGTTAAAGTGAAGGAAGGCGACCGTCAGCGTCTGCAGGCCTTCGAAGGCGTTGTCATCGGCAAGCGTAACCGCGGCCTGAACAGTGCTTTCACCGTTCGCAAGATCTCCAACGGCGTAGGCGTAGAGCGTACCTTCCAGACCTACAGCCCGCTGGTTGACAGCATCAGCGTCAAGCGTCGCGGCGACGTGCGCAAGGCCAAGCTGTACTACCTCCGCGAACTGTCCGGCAAGGCAGCGCGCATCAAGGAAAAACTGGTCTAATCGACCGGTCGTTCCCGGAAAAAGCAGCCCACGGGCTGCTTTTTTCTTGCCCGGCGTTTTTCGCCTCGTTAATCCGACGCCCCTATCTGCCTCCGGCAGCGCATTAGAAGTACAACACCCGCAGCACCGGCAGCCACCCTCATTGCATCAGGTAGCAGTGGCATGAGCCCCAGAGAGCAAGAAATCCTCCGCCGTACGGAGCTTTCCGAAACCCGCGTGGCCAAGGCGATCTTCCCGCCCACCACCAACCATCACAACACCCTGTTCGGCGGCACCGCGCTCGCCTGGATGGACGAAGTCTCGTTCATCGCCGCCACGCGCTTCTGCCGTTTGCCGCTGGTGACCGTGTCCACCGACCGTATCGACTTCAAGCACCCGATTCCCGCTGGCTCCATCGTCGAGCTGATCGGCCGGGTGGTGAAAGTGGGCAACACCAGCCTCAAGGTCGAGGTGGAGGTGTTCGTCGAGAGTATGTCCGCCGACGGTCGTGAGAAGGCCATCCACGGGCTGTTCAGCTTCGTCGCCATCGACGACGAGAAGCGCCCGGTACCGGTTCTGCCCGGCTTCGAGGCCTGAAATGAAAGAAGGCGCCCCAGGGCGCCTTCTTTCATGGTGAGCCGGCCTCAGTGGCGTAGGCTGATCTTCAGCGAGGCCTGGGACAGGTCGATGTTCTGCAGGCTCAGGCTGCCCATGCTTTGGCTCTTGGGCGCGCCGGCGACGCGGATGTTGTCGAAGCGCACCTCGCCGATGGAGCTGGGCAAGCGCACGTTGATCGAGCCGTCCGGGTTCAGGGACGAGGAGGCGTGCGCGGTGTCGTACTGCACGTCATGCAGCGAGGTCTCGGCGTCGAGGCTGTCGACCACCGGCATCACCAGGCGCGACAACTGCTTGATGGCACCGACACCATCGCCGCTTTCGGCGCTGACCAGCAGCCCCTGCAGGGTGTCGTCGAACCCCTGGGCACTGACGTCGCTCATCTCGCGATCGCTCAGCGGCTTGAGGCCTTTGGGTGCTTCATGGCGGGTGATGCTCGTCGGCGCCTGACGTTGCACGTCGGCACTGGCCAGCTGGAACGGGCTGAGCAGGGCAGCGACCAGCGTCGCGGCCAGGCGCAGGTTGTTCTGCTTCTTCAGCGCGCGGCCAAGCTGGCGCTCGCTGATCCAGCCCTGCTGGATCAGGGTCTCGCCCAGACGCAGTCCGTTGGTGAGCTGGAGCTGGATGGCCTTGTCCAGCTGATGGGATGTAATCAGGCCCTTGCTGACAAGGATCTGGCCGAGGCGGGAGTTCTGTTGACTGGGCATGGCGTGGGCTTCGTGGGGCGCTATGATGGCGTGGTGCAATCATCGTTCTTCACATATTTTCTGTCACCAGCCTAAAGATAGGCTGACATGCCCGGTCGTCAGGTTGCCATGACGCGCGCGGTTTCATTTGTACTCACTGGGTTATCCGGCGCCTCTTCGACCAGGGCGATCACCGTCCAGCCGCTCGCAGGCGCGAGCGGGCGATCGGGGCTGGCGATGTGTAGTCGGCCGTTCGGATCACGGGCGAAGAGGAGCAGTGCACGTTGGCCGTGCTGCGCCTGGTATTCGTTCCAGCCGAAGTTGTCGCTGAGCAGGGTCGAGCGGACTTCCGCACCGCGGGCAATCAGCCCGGCCATCTGTGGATAGGTGACAAGGCTCTGGCCCAGTGGATGGCCTCGGTGGCGGTCACTGACCCGGTGCTTCTCGCTGCGCCGGCTGTCCTGGCTGGTGGGCAGGATGAAGCGGTGGCGCGGGCTGAACTCGTGGCGGAAGCTCATGCACATCAGGGCATTCAGTTCGGCGTTGGGCGACAGTGCCAGCAGATGGCCCAGGCCGATCAGGTCCAGATGGGCTTCGGCGTGTTGCGAGGCCGGGTTGCCGAAGTAGGTTGGTAAGTGCTCCATGCGCGCCGCACGGGTGTTCTCCCAGCTGGAGTCGGTGAGCAGGACCTTCACCCCGGCGTTCTGCAATCCGATGCCGACAGCGCGGGCGACGGGATTGGCGCCGATGATGAGGAAGCCGGTGGGCACCGGTTCGGCGACTTTCAGGAGTCGAGCCAGAGGGCGGGCGGTGGCGCTTTGCAGGATCACCGTACCGATGATGACCAGGAAGGTCAGCGGCACCAGTACGCCAGCCTGGGCGTGCCCGGCTTCCTGCAGGCGAATCGCGAAGATCGCCGATACAGCTGCCGCGACGATGCCGCGCGGGGCTATCCAGCTGAGCAGCGCACGCTCACGCCAGTTCAGCGAGGACCCGGCTGTGGAGGCCAGCACGTTCAGCGGTCGGGCGACGAACTGGATCAGTGCCAGCACCAGCAAAGCGATCGGTCCCAGGCCGAGCAGAGCCGCGAGGTCCAGCCGGGCCGCGAGCAGGACGAAGAGTCCGGAGATCAGCAGTACGCTGAGGTTTTCCTTGAAGTGCAGGATCTGCCGCACGTCGACGCCTTGCATGTTGGCCAGGCGCAGGCCCATGACGGTCACTGCCAGCAGGCCCGACTCGGACATCAGTGTGTTGGAAAACACGAACAGGCCCAGCACCACGGAAAGCGAGGCCAGATTGTGCAGGTAATCCGGGAGCCAATGACGGCGGAGCGCCACTCCCAGGGCCTGGCCTCCGAGAAGGCCGGCGACGATGCCGGTGTCTATCACGCTGAAGAACGTCAGCAGACTGTCCGTCCAGCCCGAGCCGTTGTCGCTGGCGGCGATGAAGGTGTAGACCACCACGGCGAGCAGGGCGCCAATGGGGTCGATGACGATGCCTTCCCAGCGCAGGATGTTGGCGATGGTGGCGTTGGGGCGAACGACTCGCAGCATCGGCACTATCACCGTGGGACCAGTGACCAGGGTGAGGGTGCCGAACAGCAAGGCCATCTCCCAGGTGAAGTCGAGCAGGTAGTGAGTCGCCAGGGCGATGACGCCCCAGGTGAGCAGCGCGCCGATGGTGACCATGCGCCGTACCACCGTGCCGATCTCCTTCCACTCGTCCAGGTGCAGGGTCAGGCTGCCCTCGAACAGCACCAGCGCGACCGCCAGTGACACCAGGGGGAACAGCAGCGGGCCGAACAACGCTTCCGGCGAAAGCAGATGGAGGACCGGGCCGACCAGGATGCCGGTCACCAGCAGGAACAGAATCGCAGGCAAGCGCAGGCGCCAGGCCAGCCACTGGCTGACGAGCGAGGCGCCGCCGATGCCGGCGAGGGCGTAGTAGGTGCTGTGTTCATCCATGGAGCGGCGACATCCTGCGCGAGAGTGGTGAGGGCGATGGAGTCTATGAAAGACTACTCGTGCCGTAATTTCCTTTGCCCTGGCCCGAAATGACCCCGGTTCCCCATATTCTGATCGATCGCTTCCTCGACGCCCTCTGGCTGGAAAAGGGCTTGTCCGACAACACCCGCAGCGCCTATGGCAGTGATCTGGCGCTGTTCAACGGTTGGCTGGAAGAGCGCGGTGTCGCGCTGGAGTCCGCTGGGCGCGATGTGATCCTGGATCATCTGGCCTGGCGCCTGGGCGAGGGTTACAAGGCTCGCTCCACCGCACGACTCCTTTCCGGGCTGCGCGGTTTCTACCGCTACTGCCTGCGCGAGGGCCTGATTGCCGAGGATCCGACCCTGCTGGTGGAGCTGCCGCAGTTGGGCAAGCCGTTGCCCAAGTCGCTCTCGGAGTCGGATGTGGAAGCCCTGCTGGCGGCGCCGGAGACCGACGATCCGCTCGGCCTGCGAGACCGCACCATGCTGGAGGTCCTGTATGCCTGCGGATTGCGTGTCAGCGAATTGGTCGGGCTGACGCTGGAACAGGTGAACCTGCGCCAGGGCGTGGTACGTGTGCTCGGCAAGGGCAGCAAGGAGCGCCTGGTGCCGCTGGGAGAGGAAGCGATCCGCTGGATCGAACGCTATGTGCGTGAGGCGCGCGGAGACCTGCTGGCCGGACGCCCGAGCGACGTGCTGTTCCCCAGCCTGCGCGGTGAGCAGATGACCCGCCAGACCTTCTGGCACCGGATCAAGCTTCACGCGAAGGTGGCTGGTATCGGCAAGAGCCTGTCGCCGCACACCCTGCGCCACGCCTTCGCCACCCACTTGCTCAACCACGGCGCGGACCTGCGTGTGGTGCAGATGCTGTTGGGCCACAGCGATCTCTCCACCACGCAGATCTACACCCATATCGCCCGTGCGCGTCTGCAGGACCTGCATGCGCAGCATCACCCCAGAGGGTGAGCGGGGCTCCAGCAACGCATGCGTTGCTCCGTGAGCGTCCGGGAAAGGGCGACCGGGCCGGCATCGAGTTTGGGCTGGTTGTCTCGACCGGGAGGTCTACACCCTGTTCGATCTTTGCGGCCGTTGCCTTGACCGCTACTCCTGCCGAAGCTTCCGGCTACAGCCTTTGGCTCGGTCTTGCCGGTCTGGTGTGGTAGTCTTCGTCGACCGACATCAGGAGTTTTCCATGCGTTTGTCTCGACTTCTGGCTGCCGCGGCCCTTGGCCTCGTCAGCACCCTCGCCCTGGCCGCCGAACCGGACCAGGCGATCCGTACCACGCTGCAGTCTCTGCAGCCTGACCTGCCCATCGAAAACATCTCCAAAGGCCCCCTGGAAGGTATCTACGAGGTGCAGCTCAAGGGCGGCCGCGTGCTCTACGCCAGCGCCGACGGCCAGTTCGTCGTGCAGGGCAACATCTACCAAGTGAAGGACGGCAAGCCGACCAACCTGACCGAGAAAGCCGAGAGCGCCGGCGTGGCCAAGACCATCAACGCCATCGCTGCCAAGGACATGGTGGTGTTCCCGGCCAAGGGTGAAACCAAGGCGCACATCACGGTCTTCACCGACACCACCTGCCCGTACTGCCAGAAGCTGCATGCCGAAGTGCCCGAGCTGCAGAAGCGCGGCATCGAGGTGCGTTACCTGGCCTTCCCGCGTCAGGGGCCGAACTCGCCGGGCGATGCGCAGTTGCAGGCCGTGTGGTGCTCCAAGGACCGCCAGTCGGCCATGAGCGACATGTTCCACGAGAAGGAAGTGAAGGCCGCCAAGTGCGAGAACCCGGTGGACGCGCAGTTCGCCCTGGGTCAGATGGTCGGTGTGCAGGGCACTCCGGCGATCATCCTGGCTGACGGCACCATGCTGCCGGGCTACCAGCCGGCCGGCCAGATCGCCAAGCTGGCCCTGGAAGCCAAGTAAGCCGAGGCTTGCGCGTAGATTGACTAATGCGGAACCGCTTCGTAATGTTCGGTTCCTTTTGACTAGGGAGCAGGCAGTCCGCCTGTTCTGATTTGGTGCCTGCCGCCGTGCCCGCCTCGTTGCGGGCATCGGCGTCTCTGGTGCCTCGATGCTGTAATCATGGGGAGTTTCAGCGTGAATCCGGTGAAAGTGGGAATCTGTGGGTTGGGGACCGTCGGTGGCGGTACCTTCAATGTACTCAAACGCAACGCCGAGGAGATTGCCCGCCGTGCCGGGCGTGGTATCGAGGTTGCGCAGATTGCCGCCCGTCGCCCCAATCCGAAGTGTGAAACCGGCAGTACCCCCATTACTGCCGACATCTTCGACGTGGCGAACAACCCGGAAATCGACGTGGTCATCGAACTGATCGGTGGCTACACCCTGGCCCACGAGCTGGTGCTCAAGGCCATCGAGAACGGCAAGCACGTGGTCACCGCCAACAAGGCGCTGATCGCCGTACATGGCAACGAGATCTTCGCCAAGGCGCGCGAGAAGGGCGTCATCGTCGCCTTCGAAGCTGCCGTGGCTGGCGGTATCCCGGTGATCAAGGCGATCCGCGAGGGCCTGGCTGCCAACCGCATCAACTGGCTGGCCGGCATCATCAACGGCACCGGCAACTTCATCCTCACTGAAATGCGTGAGAAGGGCCGTGCCTTCGCCGACGTGCTGAAGGAAGCCCAGGCGCTGGGTTACGCCGAAGCCGATCCGACCTTCGACGTCGAGGGCATCGACGCCGCGCACAAGCTGACAATCCTGGCGTCCATCGCCTTCGGTATCCCGCTGCAGTTCGACAAGGCCTACACCGAAGGCATCACCCAGCTGACCACCGCTGACGTGAACTACGCCGAAGCTCTGGGCTATCGCATCAAGCACCTGGGCGTCGCGCGCCGTACCGACATGGGTATCGAGCTGCGCGTACACCCGACCCTGATCCCGGCCGACCGCCTGATCGCCAACGTGAACGGTGTGATGAACGCCGTCATGGTCAATGGCGACGCTGCGGGCTCCACGCTGTTCTACGGCGCTGGTGCCGGCATGGAGCCCACCGCTTCCTCGGTGGTCGCCGACCTGGTGGACGTGGTTCGCGCCATGACTGCCGACCCGGAGAACCGCGTGCCGCACCTGGCCTTCCAGCCGGACTCGCTCTCCGACCACCCGATCCTGCCGATCGACGCCTGCGAAAGCGCCTATTACCTGCGCATCCAGGCCAAGGACCACCCGGGCGTACTGGCCCAGGTGGCGACCATCCTCTCCGAGCGCGGCATCAATATCGAATCGATCATGCAGATGGAAGTCGAAGAGCATGATGGTCTGGTGCCGATGATCCTGGTTACCCACCGCGTGCTCGAGTCCCGCATCATCGAAGCCATCGCCGCGCTGGAAGCGCTGGATGACGTCGTCGGCAATGTCGTACGCATCCGCGTCGAACAACTGAACTGAATCGAACGCGGCGGCGCCGGAGCGCCGCCGCCCACCCCCAGGTTTAACACCAATCGTTAAATCAGTAACCCCGGCCAGGCGCCCGCGCGGAACATCGAAGACCTGCTTCTGGCTTGCCGGGCCAGCGACCGCGGCCGGTACGTGCCGGAAAACCTGCCGCGCTTCACCGTCGAGGAGATCGCCTCCTGGGCCGGCCTGCCGTACCACGAGCTGGCCTTCCGCGTGATGCGCCCGTTCGTTGCCGGCAGCATCTCCGACGCCGACTTCAAGAAGATCCTCGAAGAGACCTACGGTGTCTTCGCCCACAACGCCGTGGCGCCGCTGCGCCAGCTCAACGGCAATGAGTGGGTCCTGGAGCTGTTCCATGGCCCGACCCTGGCCTTCAAGGACTTCGCCCTGCAGCTGCTCGGCCGCCTGCTCGACCACGTGCTGACCAAGCGCGGCGAGCGCGTGGTGATCATGGGCGCCACCTCCGGCGACACCGGCTCGGCCGCCATCGAAGGCTGCAAGGCCTGCGAAAACGTCGACATCTTTATCATGCACCCGCACAACCGTGTGTCCGAGGTGCAGCGCCGTCAGATGACCACCATCCTCGGCGAGAACATCCACAACATCGCCATCGAAGGCAACTTCGATGACTGCCAGGAGATGGTCAAGGCCAGCTTCGCCGACCAGGGCTTCCTGAAGGGCACTCGTCTGGTGGCAGTGAATTCGATCAACTGGGCGCGGATCATGGCCCAGATCGTCTACTACTTCCACGCCGCCCTGCAGCTCGGCGCACCGGCCCGCTCGGTGGCCTTCTCGGTGCCCACCGGCAACTTCGGCGACATCTTTGCCGGCTACCTGGCGCGCAACATGGGCCTGCCGATCAGCCAGCTGATCGTCGCGACCAACCGCAACGACATCCTGCACCGCTTCATGTCCGGCAACCGCTACGACAAGGACACCCTGCACGCGTCGCTGTCGCCGTCCATGGACATCATGGTCTCGTCCAACTTCGAGCGCCTGCTGTTCGACCTGCACGGCCGTAACGGCAAGGCAGTCGCCGAGTTGATGGATAACTTCAAGGCCACCGGCAAGCTGGCCGTCGAGGATGACCGCTGGACCGAAGCCCGTCGCCTGTTCGACTCCCTGGCGGTGAGCGACGAGGAAACCTGCGAGACCATCGCCCAGGTCTTCGCCGAGTCCGGCGAGCTGCTGGACCCGCACACTGCCATCGGCGTGCGCGCCGCTCGCGAGTGCCGCCGCAGCCTGTCGGTGCCCATGGTCACCCTGGGTACCGCGCATCCGGTCAAGTTCCCGGAAGCGGTGGAGAAGGCTGGCATCGAGGCTGTTCCGGCACTGCCGGCGCACCTGACCGACCTGTTCCAGCGTGAAGAGCGTTGCACCGTGCTGCCGAACGAACTGGCCAAGGTCCAGGCCTTCGTCAGCGCCCACGGCAACCGCGGCAAGCCGCTCTAAGTCGCGGTTCACCGTTCGAAGGAGCCCGCCCCATGGCGGGCTTTTTCATGCGCGCGAGTTGGGTTTTGAAACATGGCGTCATGACCAACGGTACTGAAACTGGCGAACTTTATCGCCGATCGTGCGGTCTTTTTCTGCGTGTTTTTCATTTCGCAACAAGGAGATACGACATGGACCGGCTGAGCACCCTGCTGACCGAGACCTTCGCTCCCTACGCCCACTCCCTGGGCCCGGCACGCCCGGACGGCGGACGGATCCTGACCCTCACCAACGACGAGGGGGATGTGATCCTGCGGCGTGTCATCGAAGGCCAGCACCTGGCCGACCATGCACAGAGCGAAGAGGCGGTGCAGACCATCCGCCGTGATCTGCTGATTTCCGAAGGCCGTATGGAAGACGACGTCGTCTCCCAGTTGCGCCGACGCGCGCAGGTGCTGAGTTACGGGACCTAATTCGCCGGTATTGAAAACGCCGCCCACCGGGCGGCGTTTTGGTTTTCGGAGATGTCA
>CBIGPF010000022.1:0-51704 GCA_966191535.1 uncultured Pseudomonas sp.
ATACATCAGGCTCAGCGGCGCCAGCAACAGCAAGGCACCGATGCGCGGATCGGCCATGGGCACCAGGTCGGTGCGATCGGCGCGCACTTCGCCTTTCTCGCTGCAGGCGTCGGCGTCGTCCGGGCGCTCCTGGCAATACTTGATCAGGCGCTCCAGGCGCGGCTGGGCACCTGCCAGGATCAGCGCGGTTTCCCCTCCGGCGGAGTAACCGATCACCCCCACCTTGCGTGGATCGACGATGCTCGCAACCTTGGGGTCGAGCAGCGCGGCACTGATGGTTTCCGAGACCTGCAGCGGCCGCCCGTAGAGGTTGCTCACCGCGCCCAGGCGACTGTGGTCATGCAGGTTGTCTCCGGGGTGAAGCAAGGTCACCACGACGAACCCCTTGCGCACCAGCGCCTCGATCAGGTCACGGTGCGCCAGTGGCGTGCCGTAGTTGCCGTGGGACATCACCAGCAGCGGGAAGCGGCCGTTGGCGGTCTGCCCCTCATAGGCGACGTCGAGAATGAATTCGCCCAGGTGCAGGGGGCGTTCGGAGGCGCGCGTCGGGTAGAAGGCGATGGCTTTCATGGGCTGCTGGTCCAGCGGGTCGCTCACCTGCAGGCGGTGAAAACCCACATTCCAACCTTGCGCCGCCCAACCCGCGGTACTGAAGGTAACGAGCAGCAGGAACCAGAACAGGCGCCTCGCCATGGTGCAGTTCGCTCCGAAATGTCTCCAGATCAGGCGCCACGAGGCTTATCGGTGAATGCAGAGGCCGCCGGGCACCGCCAAACGGAAATATCTGCATAGTACGCGCCAGTGCGACTCGCTCCGTGCACGCAGACAGACGGTACGGACAGGCACAAAAAAGCCCCGCCTGGGCGGGGCTTTCCCTTTTTACTGCAGCGATCAGGCAGCAGCGAACTGGCTGGCGATGCTCGCCTGGGCGCCGGCGATGGCGTTGCGACGCGGCTCGTCACCGTAGGCCAGGCCCTCGGCACGAACCACCTCGATGTCGGTGATGCCGAGGAAGTTCAGCACCAGCTCGATGTAGGTCTCGTGGGCGATGCCACTGGGCTGACCTGCATGGATGCCGCCGGCGGTGGAAACGATGATCACCTTCTTGCCGCCAGCCAGGCCTTCCGGGCCGTTTTCGGTGTAGCGGAAAGTCTTGCCGGCAACGGCGATGCGGTCGATCCATGCCTTCAACTGGCTCGGGATGGAGAAGTTGTACATCGGCGCACCGATGACGATGGCGTCGGCAGCGAGGAACTCCTCGATGCTCTTCTCGCCCAGTTCGGCTTCGTGCTTCTGCGCGGCGTCACGCAGCTCGGCCGGAGTGCCGGCGGCGACCAGGCTGGCGGATGACAGGTGACTGATGGCGTCAGCGGCCAGGTCGCGGTAGGTCACCTCAACGCCTTGCTCGGCGGCAGCCCAGGCGGCCACCAGTTCGGCGCTCAGTTGGCGGGAAGCGGAGTTGTCGCCGAGGATGCTCGAGTCGATGTGCAGCAGTTTCATGTGTGTTCTCCAAGCGGATGGGCCAAGCGTGTTGGCGGAGGAATTCGTCGTTGGAGGCAAGACTACGCATGTAGCCAATCTTCGATAAGTCGGCAAAAATGCAATGATTCGTCTCATCAGCAGGACAATCCAATGCAGGACCTCAATGACCTCTTCTATTTCGCCAAGGTGGTGGAGGCTGGCGGATTCGCCGCCGCCGGGCGCCTGCTGGGGCTTCCGAAGTCACGGCTGTCGCGGCGTGTGGCCGAACTGGAAGCACGTCTGGATGTGCGCCTGTTGCAACGCACCACGCGCAAGCTGGCACTCACGGACCTGGGAGAACGCTATTACCGGCACTGCCAGGCCATGCTGGTGGAAGCGGAAATGGCTGATGAAGTCGCCGCCCAGTTGAGCGCCGAACCACGCGGACGAGTGAAACTGTCGTGCCCGGTAGCACTGGCGGAAACCTCGCTGAACGAGATGCTGCCAGGGTTCCTCGCCGCCTACCCGCAGGTGAACCTGGAGCTGATGCTGACCAACCGCCGTGTCGATCTGCTCAACGAAAGCATCGATGTCGCACTCCGCGTGCGGGCGCCTGGCGATGAGGACCTGTCGCTGATCTCGCGGCGGTTGCGCCTGGCGAAGACCGCGCTGGTGGCTGCGCCCTCGCTGCTCAAGGGCGTCACGTTGCGCACCCCGGAGGACCTGGCCAATCTCCCCGTCCTTGGCGCCATCGACAACGACCGCCGAGTGCACATGAAGCTGACCGGACCACAGGGCGACGTGCGGGACGTTGCGCTCGAGGCGCGTCTCGCGGTTGAAGACTTCAACCTGCGCAAGAACGTCGCACTGGCCGGGCTGGGTGTCACCCTGTTGCCGCTGCACTACTGCACGCAGGAACTGGAGGACGGCCGGCTGGTGCGCGTGCTGCCCGCGTGGAGCGAGCCGGAAGCCTACCTGCAGGCCGTGTACCCGCATCGACGCGGCATCCTGCCTGCGGTGCGGGCGCTGCTCGATTACCTGGAGGAAGGCTTCTCGAAGGACGACTGGCCGGTCTGAAGCCGGCCGTCAAGCAGAGGGCGCGCCCAGCCCCATCAGTGAGCCGATCCAACCCAGCAGCCGGCCGCCGCTGAGCCAGTCGATCCAGAACAGCTGGTGCAGCACGACGATGGCCCAGAACACCAACTGGAACGACACCTTGCGCGTCTTGTGGCGGAACACCTGCTGGGCCAGGAACGCGCCCGGCCAGCCGCCGAGCAGCTCCAGCAGGTGCAGGCTCTGTTCGGGGGTGCGCCAGTCATTGCGCTCGGCGCTGCGCTTGTCGCGCCAGTAGGCGAGGAAGGCCAGAACGCTGAAGACCGGATAGAGCAGCAGGAACCAGACGATGTAACTGTCCTTCAGCCAGATCACCGAGCCTATGAGGGGCAGCACCAGCAGCGCTGCCAGGACCACCAGCGCGCGTCCAACCGAATGCTTAGGCGCACTGGGGAAGGCGACTTCTCGGCCGCTGCGAACGCGCTCACGGGTCGCGGCGGCCGCGGGCTTGCGGCGAATCGCCGGGGAGTCGATAGCCAGCCCTGCAAGGCGGGCATGGTCGGCCCGCGGGCGGCCGTCCTTGCCAACGCCTTCGATGTAGCAGACCTGGTCACCCGCTTCCGGGCGGCGATCGCCACGGAAGTCGGAAATATGCAGGAAGACTTCCTTGCCACCGGACTGAGGACGGATGA
This sequence comes from uncultured Pseudomonas sp., assembly GCA_966191535.1. Taxonomy (GTDB): domain Bacteria; phylum Pseudomonadota; class Gammaproteobacteria; order Pseudomonadales; family Pseudomonadaceae; genus Pseudomonas. The sequence continues at coordinate 3,207 of CBIGPF010000022.1, forward strand.
AACCGAAGCCCTTGTCGTCGTCCCAGCGGTTGATGGTGCCGTTCTTTTCCACGTTCACTCGCTAATCGGATCAGGGTTTGACGCTGCTCCAGTCGATCAGGGCGAACTGCCAGGTCGCCAGGATCAGCAGGCCGAACACGATACGGTACCAGGCGAAGGCCGCATAGCTGTGGTTGGCGATGAACTTGAGCAGGGCGCGCACGGCGATCATGGCGAAGATGAACGAGGTGACGAAGCCGACAGCGAATACCGGCAGGTCCGACGGCTGGAAGATATCGCGGTACTTGTAGCCCGAGTACACCGCAGCACCGACCATGGTCGGCATGGCCAGGAAGAACGAGAACTCGGTGGCCGCCTTGCGCGACAGGCCGAACAGCAGGCCGCCGATAATGGTGGCACCGGAGCGCGAAGTGCCCGGAATCAGCGCCAGGCACTGGCAGCAGCCGATCTTCAGCGCTTGCTTCCAGCTCATGTCGTCCACGGTTTCGGCATTGGCCACGTGCTGACGTTTCTCGGCCCAGAGCATGATGAAACCGCCCACCACCAGGGCCACTGCCACGGTGATCGGGTTGAACAGGTAATGGTGGATGTAATCGGCGAAGGCCACGCCCAGTACGACCGCCGGGAAGAAGGCGATCAGCAGGTTGACCGTGAAGCGCTGTGCCTTGCGCTGGGTCGGGAGGCCACAGACGATGTCGAGGATCTTGCGGCGGAATTCCCAGACCACCGCGAGAATGGCAGCCAGTTGGATGATGATGTTGAAGGCTTCGGCGCGTTCACCGCCAAAGCCGATAAGGTCTGCCACGATGATCTGGTGGCCGGTGCTGGAGATCGGCAGGAACTCGGTAAGCCCTTCGACGACGCCAAGAATGAAGGCCTGAAAGGCACTCCACAGATCCATATTTCTTCCCCCGCGAGGCACGCGTGCTCGCATGTTTCTAATGATTGTGTTCCGCTGCCTGCTCCCGGCGCGCTAGCGCCACAGCGGCGTCGGCATGCTAATGCATTGGCCGAGCGGTGCTACGAAATTCACAAAAATTTCTCTAATTCGGCACCGACAGCGAAGGCGTTGGCGCGTCGGCATAAACGCTCTGCTTTCTGTCGCCAGGCAGATGCAGACAACCGCGATCCCGGCCGGTTCGCGCCATCATGCAAAATGCCTAATCCGTTGAAAAGCCTGCAGTACTCAAGTACCAAAAAGCCTACAAAACCCCTTCCGGTGTTAGCCAGGCGAAACACTCGAATCGCCGCAAACGCCAGCCGGCTGCACTTCGCCCTTCCCCACCCAAAGTTGTGTATCAGGCGCGCAACAGAATTCGCTTCTGCCGTGAGACGAGCCCCGTTCTAGGGGCCGCGCCGGGCTTTCGTACGCTCGTTCTGTATCAGCACCGAGACACACGCTCCGTGATGGCTCATATGGCCTTATGCCAAGTCATTGATTCTCAATAGCTGGTCAAAAGCGGCACGGCCCCTGCTCCACCTTGATACCGCTGGTTAGGGCTCAGCGCACCAAGAAGGAACCGCCATCATGGGGAACATCGACTCACGGATAGTCGGCATACTCGTCACGCTCGCTTGCGGCGCGGCCAGCGTCCCGCTGTGTCCGATCGCACAAGCCGGCGACGGCACCATCGTCCTGCAGCGCCAGGTGCAACCACGCGTTGCCACCCGGCCGACCGACATCCCCGACCCGCACCCGATCACCGTCAATCCGAACATCTCCGAACAGGTCGTGCGCCAGACCGGCAACGCCGAACTCAGTGACAGCGATTTCGCCGGTGTCACCAGCGGCTCGAGCCTGCAGCGCCACATCATGCCCGGCGGCCAACTGGTGGGCATGGACAATGGCAGCAACCAGTCTCTCAACGGAAACGGCATGGGCGCCGGCGCGGCCGGTGGCGGTGCCGGCATCTCCAACTCGGTGAACCGTACCGTCCAGCAGGGGCTCTCTCCCTTGCGCATGCTGACGGGGGACCGCTGAGATGAACCTTCCCCTGCTCGCTCTCCCGCTGTTCCTGTGCAGCGTCTCGGTCCTGGCGGCCGACCCGTCCACGGTGAACAACGCCAACATCGACAGCGCCGTGCGCAATTACAGCGGCGTCGCCAGCGTGAACCAGGCAGCCGGCGACGCCCAGCAGCAGGCCAACGGCCGGGCAATTGCCATCGGCAGCAACGCCCAGGCCACCACCCAGTTCCGGCAGACGGTCAACGCTTTCGTCGATCCGAGCCAGGCAGCGGCCGCCAGCATCACCGGCAACGCCTTCACCAATGGCAACGGCGCACTGGGTGTGAACCAGGCCGCCGGGGCAGCCAACCAGCAAGTGAACGCCATGCGGATCAGCGTCAGTGCCATTCCGCAGAGCGTCGATGACAGCGTGCTTTCCCAGCAGAACGTCGCGCTGCCAGTGAACTCAGGCTCGAAGGACGCCACCACGGGTAATCGGCAGGTCGTTACCAGCGACCAGGCCTTTGCCGGTAGCCGGGGTGTCGTGCAGATGAGCCAGAGCGCCGGGGTCGGCAATCGCATTGCCAACACCCTGAGCATCCGGGTCGCGGATTGACCCAAGCCAACTCCTATAACACTAAACACGCCAAACAAAGCAAAGGAGATACACCATGAAACCGAGAATGGCTCTCAAGCCTCTGGTTTTCGCTGTCGCAGCGGTCATGGCTGTAGCAGTGCACGCAGATAACCGTAACAACAACGGGCATGGTCACGGCCACGACAATGGCCACGGTCATGAACAACATCAACCCAAGACCCCGTACGATCCCTACAAGGACCCGCGGATCGAGGCAGGCGCCAGCGCCGATGTCAAGGACACCCAGGAAAGCAGCGACAATACCGTCGTCAACATGGGCACCAAGAACACCGGTAACGTAGACGGATCGCTTGGGGAAGCGTCCGGCAACGTCGGTGTCAACGTGGCCGGCGGCGATATGAACCAACAGGCCAATGCTGCCGCCCTGGCGACCGCGGATGAGAAATTCATCTTCGGCTACGCCCATGCATCGACTGACGTCACCCAGAACAACACCGGCAACACCGCCTGGAACTTCTCCACCGCCAACAAGGCGACGCTGAGCAATTCGGCGAACGGAGCCTCGGGCAACATCGGCATCAACGTGACCGCCGGCAACTACAACCAACAGAAAAACGACATGGCCGCAGCCGTCTCCGGTGGCGCCACTGCCGAATCCTCCAGCAGCGCGACTCAGACCTCATCGGGCAACACTGTCGGCAACGTGGCCTTCCTGACCTACGACAAGGAAACCCTGAAGTCCGAGTTCAAGGCCACGGGTACCTACAAAGGAGCCGGTACCGGGTACGTGGTCGACGAGTCCGGCTACGGTGGTCACAACAACGACAGCCGCAACAGTGGCGGCGGCAGCAAGACCGACAAGGATCCGCTGTTCTTCGTCGAGGCCGGCACCATCGACCTCAAGGGGCAGGCGACCTATCAGGTCCTGGTTCCCACTGGCTGGAAGGATCCGGTCAAGAACGACGCCAACCTGACCAATTCGCTGAACAACGCGTCGGGTAACGTCGGGGCCAACATCGCTGCCGGTGTCGGCAACCAGCAGAGCAACTCGCTGTCCATCGCTGCAGGCTGCAAATCCTGCATGTAAGCGATACGGCGTAGTCCCTGGAGGCTCCGGCAACGGAGCCTCCTTTCTCCTGAGCTGCCCCCAGGCGTCACGATCATGCGTACGTCCGCCCTGCTTTTGCTCGCCCTTTTCAGCCTCACGACGCAGGCCGCGCAACTGCCCTTCGCCATCCTTCCCGGCGGGACCATGGCCTACAAGCACGTCGAGAGCATCCGCGAGCGCAAGTTCAGTAACCTGGTTCAGCAGAAGACCGACTTCAGCTGCGGCGCCGCCGCACTGGCGACGATCCTCCGCCAGGCCTACGCGCTGGACGTGGACGAGGAATTCGTGATCAAGGGGATGCTGGTCCGGGCCGACCCGGAACTGGTGCGTACGCAGGGGTTCTCCATGCTGGACATGAAGACCTACCTCGAAGGCATTGGCATGCGCGCCCGCGGGTACCGAATCCCGGCCGCCTCTCTGGAGAAGCTGACGATCCCGGTGATAGTGCTGATGGATATCCGTGGCTACAAACACTTCGTCGTGATGCAACGTGCCTTCAAGGGCTACGTCTACATCGGCGACCCGGTGCTGGGCCACAAGCGCTTCACCCAGGAAGATTTTCTCAAAGGCTGGAACGGCATCATTTTCGCCGTCATCGGTCCGGGCTACCAACAGGCCAACGCGCTGATGAGCCCGCCCGATCCACTGACGGCCAAGGACCGACTCAATGCCTTCCGCCCGGTCAAGGATGCAGAGCTCATGGAATTCGGTTTCATCCAGAGCGACTTCCTCTAAGACCGCACAAGAACGGAAGGCAGGAATCCTTCCGGGGAGAACCCTAATGAAAGTGATCCCGCTGCTTGCCGCCACCTGCCTGGTGGCCTGCCTGCCGGTCCAGGCCGAGAGCGTCTTCCGGCCGATCGAACTCAAGGACCAGGAACTGGCCCAGCTTCGCGGCAAATACGTGATGCCGGGCCGGGTCATCAGCTTTGGCATCGTCATGAGCAGTACCTGGAAGAACGCCGTGGGCGACAACATCGGCGCCAGGGTCAGCATGCAGATCCAGGAATCCACCATCAAACCGCAGTTCTACGTCACCACCATCGACGAAAAAGGCAACGGCGCGACGCCGGCTGCCGGCACCGGAAGCGTCACCGGCGGCGCCGGCCTCAACCAGACCCAGGGAGTCACCCAGAGCGTCCGCTCCGCGGGTGATTACAACACCGCCTCCAACAACGTCAGCATCGACGTGAAGGAAGCCAACCAGGCGCCCGCCGTGGCGCAGCAGGGAGTTCCGCTCAACGGCGCGATCAGCGCCAGCAACGCCGCCGGCACGGTCAGCGTGACGCCTGGCAACGGTGGCATCCAGCTAGCCATCAGCGCCAATGGCCAGGGCGCCAGCATGCAGCAACTGGCCGCCGGCGGACTGCTCCAGGCCGCGCAGATGGTGGGTGGGAATAATGCCGTCAACAACCTGGCACAGCTCAACGTAGTCCTGAAAAACAACCTTCCGTCGACTGGAGTGCTGGACTGCAATCTCGACCAACTAAAAGGGCTTCGCACCATGGGTATGTGATCTACGCTCCAGTGCGACTGTGAGGTCCAACCTATAAGAAGGACAGCGCGCCATGCACCGATCGCTAACGCTAGGAACTGCAATCTGTGTATCCGCATTACTCCCCTCGGGCTTCGCCGCTGCGGCGACCGAAGCCGAGGTGGAGGCGTTGAAACAGGAGCTGCTCGAACTCAAGCAGCGTTACGAAGCCCAGCAGAACGCCCTGATGGTGCTGGAGCAACGGGTCAGGCAGGTCGAGGAAGCGCCCGCCACACCCGCCCAGCCCAAGCGCCTGGTCACTGCGACCGGCAAGCCGACACCGCCAGGAACCGGCAACACCGTTGCCTCCAGCGGCAGCTCCTACGGCGAATCGCTCAAGGACGATGCCAGCCCACCCAAGAGTGTGGAGAACCTCTACGACGAAGCGAGCGGCTTCTTCGGCAATGGCGCCTTCAGCTTCGAGACGGGCATCACCTACACCCACTACGACACCAAGCAGTTGATCCTCAACGGCTTCCTCGCGCTGGACACGATCTTCCTGGGCAACATCGGCGTGGACAACATCAAGGCCGACAACTGGACCCTGGACCTGACCGGCCGCTACAACTGGAACAACCGCTGGCAGTTCGACATAAATGCCCCCGTGGTGTACCGCGAGAGCACCTTCGAGTCAGCCGGCGCCGGGAACTCCACGGCGCAATCCACCGACGAGACCGTCACCCGCGATCCGACCCTGGGTGACGTCAACGTCGGTATCGCCTACAAGTTCATGGACGAAACCGAGTCGCGCCCCGACGCGGTGGTCAGCCTGCGGATCAAGGCACCCACCGGCAAGGAACCCTACGGCATCAAGCTCAAGCGCGCCTCGGACAACGACAACCTCAACGTGCCCGAGTCCCTGCCCACCGGCAACGGCGTCTGGTCCGTCACCCCCGGCATCTCGCTGGTCAAGACCGTGGACCCGGCCGTGCTGTTCGGCAGCTTCTCCTACACCTACAACCTCGAGGAATCCTTCGACGACATCAGCCCCACCGAGGGGGTGAAGCAGAAAGGCAAGGTCGACCTCGGCGACTGGTTCCAGATCGGTGCGGGCGTGGCCTTCGCCCTCAACGAGAAGACCAGTATGTCGTTCTCCTTCTCCGACCTGATCGCCCAGAAGAGCAAGATCAAGGCCGACGGCGGCGACTGGACCACCGTCACCGGCAGCGACGCCAACGCGGCGTACTTCAACTGGGGCCTGACCTACGCCTGGAGCCCCAACCTGACCATCGTGCCGAACCTGTCCATCGGCATCTCGCCGGATGCGCCGGATTTCAGCTTCAGCGTGAAATTCCCGTATTACTTCTGACGGCTCGGCTGTCCAAATGCAAAGGCCCCTGTTCGGGGCCTTTGTCATTGCCAGGACTCCCCTGTAGGAGCGGGCCATGCCCGCGATCCGCCGGCAAGGCCGGCGTCTGCTTCTACGCCGGTGTTGATCTGCTGCTTCGGATCAGATGTTTCTGCGCCGCTTCGGCGTGCGCGCGGACTTTTTGTTTCGCCCCCCTCGGGCGAGTCCCTTTTGTCAAACGCCACAAAAGGAACCAAAAAGTCTGGCCCCTACATCCGGCTTTTCGCTTCGCGAAAAGTACCCTCGGCTCCTCGGAGTTCCAGGGGCCCGCTGCGAAGGGCCGTCCCTGGCCCATCGCAGCTCTCGCGACATCCATGTCGCTCAACCCCTGAAACTCCGATCACCTTCGGCCTCCTGAAAGGGGCACTCCGGAGCGTGCGGATGTTTCTCTGGAAGACATCAATATCCAGAGCCCAAAGACACGCAGGCAGAATCCTTCGGAAGAGCGAGCTTGCTTGCAAACCTGATAAGCGTCGGCCCTGCCGACGGATCGCGGGCATGGCCCGCTCCTAGGGGCGGCAGGCGAAGGAAATGTGGAAAGCAGGCGGGACGAACCCGCGTCCGCCCGCCGTGCCGACCACCCCGCCCTAGCGCAACTGATGCTTGTGCAACAAGCGATAGAACGTCGGCCGCGAGATACCCAGCATCCGCGCCGCCACACTGAGGTTGTCGCCATGCCGGGCCAGCGCATCGCACATGGCCTGGCGCTCGGCGCCAAGCTTGTACTCCTCCAGGGTCACCAGCGGCAGGTGCGCCGAGCGCCCCTTCTCCCGCTCCAGACCCAGGTCGCGGGCCTCGATCTGTCGGCCCTCGGCCAGCACCAGGCCACGCCGGACCCGGTTCGCCAGCTCGCGCACATTGCCCGGCCAGCTGTGCTCGGCCATCGCCGCCAAGGCGTCGTCCGAGAAGCGCCGCGGACGGCGACCGGTCTCGACGCTATAGAGGTGGGCAAAATGATTGGCCAGCAGCGCCAGGTCACCATTGCGTTCGCGCAGCGGTGACGTGGACACCTGAAGGACATTGAGCCGGTAGTAGAGATCTTCGCGGAACTGCCCGGCACGGATCGCCTGCTCGAGGTCCACGTGGGTCGCCGCCAGCACCCGCACATCGACATCGATCGGCTGACTGCCGCCGACGCGCTCGATCTGCTTCTCCTGCAGTACCCGCAGCAGGTTGGCCTGCAGCTCCAGCGGCAGGTCGCCCACCTCGTCGAGGAACAGCGTGCCGCCGTTGGCCTGTTCGAAGCGACCGATCTTGCGCTGGTGCGCCCCGGTGAACGCGCCCTTCTCGTGGCCGAACAGCTCCGACTGGATCAGCGCTTCCGGCATCGCTCCGCAGTTGATCGCCACGAACGGCCGTATCGCCCGGCGCGACTGGCGGTGCAGCGTGCGCGCCACCAGTTCCTTGCCGGTGCCGCTCTCGCCGCGGATCAGCACGGGCGACTCCGTCGGCGCGAACTTCGCCAGCAGCTTGCGCAGCTCGCGCACGTCGCGGCTTTCGCCCAACAGCTCGTGTTCGTGCTCATCGCTGTGCACGCTGCCGCGCCCACGCAGGCGCGCCATGCCGAACGCGCGGCCGAGCGTGACCTGCACCCGCGCCACATCGAACGGCAAGGTATGGAAATCGAAGAACCACTCACTGACGAAATCGCCGACTTCATGGAGCGGCAAGGTGTCCGGGCTGAGCACGGCTATCCACTCCGTGCCGCTGCGGCTGATGAGTTCCTTGACGGACTCCCGGCGCTCTAGATGCCGGGGTTGCAGACGCAGCAGGCCGACGTCGCAGCCGCGATTGCTGGCGTTGTCCAGCTCGCAACTGTCGACTTCCCACCCTGCTGCTCGTAGTCCGGGTAACAACCTGCGGCAGTCGTCGCACGGATCGACCACCAGCAGGCGACGAAGATTCGCGGCTGCCTCGAGCATGCTCCCTTCCTTGGCGCCATTATTTTGAAAAACTTTAAAAAACAGTCGGTTGGCGCTCCAATTTGTAACGCTAGCAATATATTGACGCAGCCCATCGACCGTTTTCCTATAAGGTCAATGCCGAATCGATCTCACCACCCGCGCCCACGCCGCTTGACTTCGAGCCGCCGCACGAATTCCTCCAGGACCAGCTTGTAGAGGTCATCTCCCAGGTACACGTCCTCCACCCCACAGTCGATGTTCGGGTTGTCGTTCACCTCGATCACCACCACCCGCTCCCCGGCCTGCTTCAGATCCACGCCGTAGAGCCCGTCGCCGATCAGGTTGGCGGTTTTCACCGCCAGCTCCACGACCTTGCGTGGTGCCTCGTGGACGGCCATGGTGCGGAAATCGCCGCTGACTTCCTGGGCGTCGGGGCTGTGGTCGTAGATCTGCCAGTGCCCCTTGGACATGAAGTACTGGCAGGCGAATATCGGTTTCTGGTTCAAGACGCCGATCCGCCAGTCATATTCGGTATAGAAGAACTCCTGGGCGAGCAGCAGCACCGAGCGCTCGAACAGCTCGGCGCTGGCCTTGAGCAGTTCGTCCTGGTTGGCCACCTTGATCACACCACGGGAAAAACTGCCGTCGGGAATCTTCAGCACCAGCGGAAAGCCCAGGCGTTCGCCAACCTTCTCCAGCTCCTGCGGGTTGTCCTTGTAGAGGATTTCGGTGGCCGGCATGCCCAGCTTGTGGCTGCGCAGCAGGTCGGCCAGGTAGACCTTGTTGGTGCAGCGCAGGATCGACACCGGGTCGTCCATCACCACCATGCCTTCGCTCTCGGCCTTCTTGGCAAAGCGGTAGGTGTGGTCGCTGACGCTCGTGGTCTCGCGGATCAGCAGCGCGTCGTACTCGGCCAGGCGCGAGTAGTCCTTCTTCTCGATCAGCTCGACGTCGATGCCGAGGCTCCGGCCGATGCGGATGAAATTCTTCAGTGCCTTGCGATCGGACGGCGGGAACGCTTCCTCCGGGTCGTGGAGGATCGCCAGGTCATAGCGGTACTGCTTGCGCGAACGCGGCTTGCGCCAGATCTGCCGGCTGAAGCCGTCCAGCGCGTTGGCGAACAGCTCCTCCTGGTCCTCGCGCAGCTTGTGGATGTTCCCCGGCTTCACGCCCTCGATATGCCAGCCACGGTTCTTGCGAAACTCCACCAGCAACATCGGGCACGGCAGCGCCTCGAACAGCTGGCGTGCCAGGTCCTGCAGCGGTTCGATATCGGTGCGGCCGAAATACAGGGTCAGCGTGAAGCCGTCGGTGCTGCCGTAGGGATGGTCGGCCAGCGCCTTGTCGAGAGTCTTCTCCAGGTCTTCCAGCGCCAGGCTGTAGAGTGACTTCTTCGCCAGCTCGCTGATGCTGCGCACCGACGGAATCACTTTGTGCCCGCGCGCCTCGGCCAGCAACGAGCAGTAATAGCCGTGGCCGAGGTACTTGTAGTTGCGGCACAGGTTGATCACCTGCACGCGCTTGCCGTTGTCGTCGTCGATGGGCATCTCCAGGTATTCCTGGGCGGTGACCACATCGTCACTGGGGTAGTAGGACGCCCAGTCTTCCTTGCGTTCCACGATGATGAACAGCTTGCTCACGACACCTCCGAAGCCGGCTGGCGCGCTTGCCGCGCCCTGCCCCTGGGACAATACTGATTGAGCTTCGACCGCACGACGCTACGCCCGTTCGCAGCCAGCACCGGACACGGTGCGCCCCGCAGATTAACGAATGCTTACTCTATGAAACTCCAGTTCCGTGCCGCTTCAGCCGACGACCTGCAAGCCCTGGTCGAGATGGAAAACCGCTGTTTCGAACATGACCGCCTGTCACGTCGCAACTTCCAGTGGATGATCACCCGCGCCCATGCCAGCCTCACCGTCGCCGAGTCGGACGGCCAGTTGCTGGGCTACGCCCTGGTGCTGTTCCACCAGGGCACCTCGTTGGCACGCCTGTACTCCATCGCCGTGGACGAACGTGCCCGCGGTATCGGCCTGGGCCAGAAGCTCCTGGACCGCGCCGAGGCCGAGGCACTGGAGAACGACTGCGCCTACCTGCGCCTGGAAGTGCGTCCGGACAACCGTGGCGCCATTGCCCTCTACGAGCGCAACGGCTACCGCCCATTCGCCACGGTGCGCGATTACTACCAGGACCATAGCGAAGCCCTGCGCTTCGAGAAGCGCATCCGTCACATCAACGAACGAACCCACCGCCACGTGCCCTATTACCGGCAGACCACCGAGTTCACCTGCGGGCCCTCGGCACTGCTGATGGCCATGGGCGCGCTGGAGCCCGGGCGGCGCCTGGATCGCCGCGAAGAACTGCGTCTCTGGCGCGAGGCGACCACCATCTACATGACTGCCGGCCACGGCGGTTGCAGCCCGCAGGGGCTGGCGCTGGCCGCGCTGCAGCGAGGTTTCCGCGTACGCCTGCTGCTGTCGGAGGACGGCCCGCTGTTCCTCGATGGTGTGCGCAGCGAGGAAAAGCGCGAGGTGATGCGCCTGGTCCACGAGGACTTCAGCGAGCAACTGGCGCAGAGCGACGTCGAGCAGTTGCTGGTCAACCAGTTGGACATCGAGGGCGCGCTGGAGGCCGGCGGCCAACCAATGGTGCTGATCAGCAGCTACCGGTTGACCCGCTCCAAGGCGCCGCACTGGGTGGTGGTCACTGACTGCGACGAGGATTTCGTCTACCTGCACGACCCGGACGTCGACCACAGCCAACATCGCGAGCCGCTGGACTGCCAGCACATCCCCGTGAGCCACGGCGAATTCGAGCAGATGAGCCGCTTCGGCCGCAGCAAGCTGCGCGCCGCGGTGATCCTCTATACGCGCGGCAGCTAGCCGGCCAGCGCCTCGCCACCGACCCGCAGCACCCCGGCGTCGATCGCCAGGTGCACCAGTTCGGCGTGGGACACCACCTGCAGCTTCTGCTTGAGCAAGGTGACGTGGTTGGACACGGTCTTCGCACTGATGCACAGGTGCTCCGCCACCTGCCGCACCGGCAGACCACGGGCGAGCATCACGAAGATTTCGAACTCGCGCTGGGTCATGCCTTGCAGGCGCGGGTCCTGGCCGTCGGCGCCCTGGGGCTGGCGGGCGAGCTGGGTGGCCAGCGGCTGCTCGATGTAGGCGTGGCCAGCCAGGATCCGCCGCACCGCCTCCACCAGCACCGCCGGCGACGCCCCCTTGGTGATGTAGCCCGCCGCGCCGGCATCCAGCGCCTGTCGCACCAGGGGCAACTCGTCGTGCATGCTGAAGAACAGTACCCGCAACTGCGGCAGGCGCTGTCGCAAGCGGCGGGTGACTTCCAACCCGCTGATGCCCGGCAGGCCGATATCGAGAATGACCAGGCTCGGCACGCTTCGCTGAACGGCCTCCAGCGCGGCCTCGCCATCGGCGGCTTCGCTGACTTCCACCTCGGGGATTAACCCGCGCAGCAGCGAGGCGACGCCATCGCGTACCACGAAGTGATCGTCCACCAGCAGAATCTTCACGCGCGCTCTCCTTGCACCAGGCTCTCCGTCAACGGCATCCACAAGCGCAGGGCCAACCCGCCACCAGGACGCCGGCGCAAATGCAGCTCGCCACCCAGGCAGCGGGCACGCTCGCGCATGGAGCGCATGCCGATGCCGGCCCGCGGCACGCCGTTGCAGCCCCGGCCATCGTCACGCACCCACAGGTACAACCGACCGCTGCGCCGACGCAGCACCACACGCACATGGCGGGCACCGGCATGCCGGGCGACGTTGGTCAGCGCCTCCTGCAGCAAACGATAAAGATGTGCCTTGGCCACGCTCGGCAGTGCCGGCAGCTGGTCCAGGCGCAGGCGGCAGGTCAGGCCCTGGCTGGCCTGCCACTGTTCGATATGAAGGCGCAGCGCCTCTTCCAGGCTCACCCGTTCCAGTACCACCGGGTAGAGATCGCGTACCAGCGCGCGGAAACTTTCGTTGAGCCCCTGGCAATGCTGCTCCAGCCGATCGAGGGTAGCGAAGCCGATGCCATCCTGGCTCTCCAGGCTGCGCAGCAGGAATACCTGGGCACGAATGCCCGCAAGGTACTGGCCGATGTCGTCGTGCAATGCCTGGGCGAGTTGCTGACGTTCACGCTCCTGCACCGCCAGCAGCGCGCGGGTCAGCTCTGCGTTCTCCACGCAGGCACGCTCCAGCGTCGCGGCCATGCCGTTGAAACCACTGGCCAGGCGCTGCGCCTCAGGCAGGGAATGATCCGGCAGGCGCACCTGGAACTGCCCGCGGGACACATCGTCCAGCGCGCCATGCAACTGCTCCACTACCCGCAAGCCACCCCGCACTGCCCAGCGGATCGCCAGCAGGCTGGCCAGCAATGAAACGCCAAACAACGCCAGCAGCTGCACCAGCGAATCGCGCACCTCGTCGAGTTCGTCGCGCGGGTCGAGGCTCAGCTGCACGCGGCGGCCATCGGCCAGCGTCAGTACGGTCGGCGCCGGCAGGTCGGGATACAGGCGCGCCACCAGCCACTCGTCCAGCCCGGAGCGCGCCGCGGGCGCGGCAGCATCCAGCCAGTGCACGCGCACATGGCGCAGGCCGGCGGTGAGGTCCGGGTCGAGGCTGGCCGGGTCGCGCTGCGCGGCTTCGCGCAGGTAGTCGAGCACAGCGCGCGCCGCATCCATCTCGCGGCGCACGTCGTCGTTGCCCTGATGCACCAGCACCGCCAGGCACACCGCCGCCAGCAGGCCGAAGAAGAGCCCGACCAGCAGGTTGACCCGCCACAACGCCGACATCTAGGGCGCGCCGCGACAGGTCGTGAAGCAGCCTACCGGGGCTGTGGGGGCACGCAATTCCGCCGCCGGCAGGTAGCCGTTGCGGGTATAGAGAAAATCGAAACCGAACAGGCTGAGCATCAGCAGGATCGGCAGGACGAGAGTGACGGCGATACGCATGGCGACGCTCCTCTTCTGGTTCTTGTAGCGCCATCCTAGGACGCGGGCGCGGCGCGCAAACTACTACCTTGGTACTGCCCCAACCGGTACTTTCTGCATATTTGCCGCACCTCGGGCGCTTCCTATGCTGGCCGCACAAGAACTTGTCGACCCAGAAAAGGAGTCGCCCATGCGCCAGTTCGTCCTGCACGGCATGGCCTATCTGCTCGCGGTCGCCTGCGCCGCCTTGTTCAGCCTCGACGCCCGTGCTGAGGCGGAAGCTCCCCCCGCCCTTGAGATCCGCATCGGCTACCTGGGCTACACGCCCGACCCCGGCCCGCTGCTGTCGAACGTCATTCCCGAACCCACCGACGCAGGCCTGCGCGGCGCGGAGCTGGCGATCACCGACAGCAACAGCACCGGGCGCTTCCTCAAGCACCGCTACAGCCTGGAAGCCGCCAGCACCGATACGCCGGAAAAGCTCCTGGCAGAAGCCCGGCGCCTGCACGATGCCGGCCTGCGCCTGTTCGTGGTCAACGCCCCGGCCGACACGCTGCGCCAACTGGCCGCCGCGCTGCCGGACAGCCTGCTGTTCAACGCCGGCGCCGCCGATGACGAGCTGCGCGCCAGCCAGTGCTCCATGAATGTGCTGCACACCCTGCCCAGTCGGCTGATGCTGACCGACGCGCTCACCCAGTTCCTGGTACTGCGCAAGTGGACACGCTGGCTGCTGATCGTCGGCCAGCGCCCGGAAGATGCCGCCTACGCCAATGCTCTGCGCCGTTCGGCCAAGCGCTTCGGCGCGAAGATCGTCGAGGAGAAACCCTTCACCTTCGACAACGACCAGCGCCGCAGCGCCCAGGCCGACATGGCGCTGTTCACCCAGTCCAGCGCGGACTACGACGCCGTGCTGGTGGCCGACGAGCACGGCGACTTCGGCGAGTACGTGCCCTACAACACCTGGCTGCCGCGCCCGGTGGCCGGCACCCAGGGGCTGGTCGCCACCGGTTGGCACAAGACCGTGGAAACCTATGGCGCCGCGCAGTTGCAGAAGCGCTTCGAGGAACACGCCGGGCGCTGGATGAACGATCGCGACTTCGCCGCCTGGATCGCCGTGCGCAGCATCGCCAGCGCGGTCACTCGCCTGCGTGATGCCGACCCGATGGCGATCCGCACGCTATCGCTGTCCCCCGACCTGCCGCTGGACGGATTCAAGGGCTACAAGCTCGGCTTCCGCCCCTGGGACGGCCAGCTGCGCCAACCGATCCCGCTGGTACAACCGCGCGCACTGGTCAGTACTTCGCCACAGGAAGGCTTCCTGCACCCCGCCAGCGAACTCGACAGCCTCGGCCTCGATGCACCGGAAAGCCAGTGCCACCTTGCTGAAGCCACGCCATAAGAAGAACGCCCATGAGGACCCTGCCCATGCCCCGCCTGCTTGCCCTCTCCTGCCTGAGCCTCGCCCTCGGGCTGGTGCCTACGGCCTTCGCCGCCACCGCCTACGTGTCCAACGAGAAGGACAACAACCTCAGCGTCATCGACCTGGACACGATGACCGTCACCGGCACTATCGACACCGGCAAGCGCCCGCGCGGGCTGGCGCTGTCCCATGACAACAAGCTGCTGTATATCTGCGCGAGCGATTCGGACACCGTGCAGGTGCTGGACCTCGCCACCCGCAAGATCATCAAGCAGTTGCCGTCGGGCGCCGACCCCGAGCAGTTCGCCCTGCACCCCAATGACCGCTGGCTGTATGTCTCCAACGAAGACGATGCGCTGGTCACCGTGGTCGACACGCAGACGGCCCAGGTACTCGGGCAGATCGACGTAGGCGTCGAGCCCGAAGGCATGGCGGTGAGCCCGGACGGCAAGTGGGCGGTGAACACCAGCGAGACCACCAACATGCTGCACTGGATCGACACCTCGACCCAGAAGCTGGTGGACAGCACCCTGGTGGACCAGCGCCCGCGCCATGCCGAGTTCACCCACGATGGCTCGCAGGTCTGGGTTTCCGCGGAAATCGGCGGCACCGTCAGCGTGGTCGACACCGCCAGCCGCAAGATCCTCAAGACCCTGCGTTTCGCGATCAAGGGCGTACACCCGGACAAGGTGCAGCCGGTGGGCGTGCAACTGACGCGGGATGGCAAATACGCCTTCGTCGCCCTAGGCCCGGCCAATCATGTGGCGGTCGTGGATGCGAAGACCTTCGAAGTCCTCGACTACCTGCTGGTGGGCCGCCGCGTCTGGCACCTGGCGTTCACCCCGGACGAGAAGACCCTGCTGGCCACCAATGGCGTCAGCGGCGACGTCTCGGTGATCGATGTCGACTCGCGCAAGGTCACCAGGTCCATCAAGGTCGGCCGCTACCCCTGGGGCGTGGTGGTGACGCCATGAACGCACTGACAGTGACGGGGCTCGGCTTCTCCTACGGCGCGCGGCGCGCCCTCGACGGCCTGGAGTTCGTACTGCCTGCCGGGCGCTTCACCGCGTTACTCGGGCCCAACGGTGCCGGCAAGTCCACCCTGGTCGCCCTGCTCACCCGTCTCTACGACCTGCAGCAGGGCGAGATCGACGTACTCGGCTGCAGCTTGCGCCGCCAGCCGCGCCTGGCACTGCGGGAGCTGGGCGTGGTGTTCCAGCAGAGCACCCTGGACCTGGACCTCAGCGTGGAGCAGAACCTGCGCTACCACGCCGCCCTGCACGGCCTGCCGCGCAGCGTGGCAAACGAGCGGATCGACGCAGAACTGGGCCGCCAGCAGTTGCACGAGCGACGCCGCGACAAGGTTCGCGCGCTCAACGGCGGCCACCGCCGCCGTGTGGAAATCGCCCGCGCCCTGCTGCATCGCCCTCGCCTGCTGCTGCTCGACGAAGCCAGCGTCGGCCTCGACCCGGCAGCGCGCCAGGCACTCAACGAACATGTGCGCCGACTGTGCCGCGAAGATGGCCTGGCAGTGCTCTGGACCACCCACCTGCTCGATGAAGTCCGCAGCGACGACGCGTTGCTGGTGCTCGATCGCGGCCGGCTGGTCGCCCGTGGCGAGGCCCGGGATATCTGCGCGCCGGATGCCGGCAACCTGGAACGCACCTTCGACCGCCTGACTCGCCTGGAGGCCTGCGCATGAGCGCCGTGGAACACCCGCGCTTCGGGCCAGCGGCCTACTGGCAGTGCCTGTGCGGCATCGTCGTGCGCGAATGGCTGCGCTTCGTCCTGCAGCGCTCGCGCTTCCTCAGCGCGCTCGTGCGTCCGCTGCTCTGGCTGCTGGTGTTTGCTGCAGGCTTTCGCGCCGCGTTGGGCATCTCGATCATCGAGCCGTACGACACCTACGTCACCTACGAGACCTACATCGTGCCGGGGCTGTGCTGCATGATCCTGCTGTTCAACGGCATGCAGGGTTCGCTGTCGATGGTCTACGACCGCGAGATGGGCAGCATGCGCGTGCTGCTGACCAGCCCGCTGCCCCGGGCTTTCCTGCTGGCCAGCAAGCTGCTGGCCACCGCGCTGGTGTCGTTGCTGCAAGTCTACGCCTTTCTGCTCATCGCCTGGCTCTACGGCGTGCAGCCGCCGCCGTCGGGCCTGGTGACCGCGCTGCCGGCGCTGTTGCTGGCAGCCCTGCTGCTGGGAGCGCTGGGACTGCTGCTGTCCAACGGCATCCGCCAGCTGGAGAACTTCGCCGGGGTGATGAATTTCGTCATCTTCCCGCTGTTTTTCCTCTCCTCTGCGCTCTACCCGCTGTGGAAGATGCGCGAAGCCAGCCAGTGGTTGTACTGGCTGTGCGCGCTGAATCCCTTCAGCCACGCCGTCGAACTGGTGCGTTTCGCCCTCTACGAGCGCTTCAACCCGCTGGCCACCGGCGTCTGCCTGGGCCTGACGCTGCTCTTCGCCGGCCTCGCCGTGCTGACCTTCAATCCGCAGCACGCCGCCCTGCGCAAGGGGTGAAACCTAATACTTTGGTGCTGGTTCACCCCTCCTGACGTCGAATTTCCAAAGCCGCAAGGGCGTCATCTAATGGCCACTACAAGAAGAACGAATAGAGATACCGCCATGCCTCGCCTTGCGACTGCACTGAATGGCCATGTGGGCGGCTGCCTCGCCGCCTGCCTGCTCAGCCTCACCCTCGCGCTCCCGACCGCCCGGGCAGAGGACGCACCGCTGTTCTCTGCCGATGGTTACCGCCAGGCCCAATACCGCAGCCCGACGCCGCCTTCCGCCGACCACGCCACCACCCTCGACACCCCGGCCCTGCAGGCGCTGCTCAAGCGCGAAGCGCAGACTCGCCTGGTCGACGTCTACCGCCGCCCCTTCCTCAATGGCCAATTCGTCGAAGACGAAAAGCACCGCAACCTGCCCGGAAGCCTGTGGCTGGCCAATGTCGGCACGGGCACCCTCGAGCCACAATGGCAGGCCTATTTCGAGCAGAACCTCGCCCGCCTCACCGACGGCGATGTCCACCGCCCACTGGTGTTCTACTGCCGTTCCGACTGCTGGATGAGCTGGAACGCCATCCGCCGCGCACATGCACTGGGCTATGCCAGCCTCTACTGGTACCGTGACGGTATCGATGCCTGGGAACAGGCAGGACTGCCCCTGCAGGACGCCCAGCCGCAACCCCTGCACTAGCAAACCACCGAAGCAACCTGCGACCGCCAGCCGCTCGCCACCCATAACGACAACAACGAGGTGTAGGCCATGTACAAGATCCTGATCGCCGACGATCACCCGCTGTTCCGCGAAGCCATCCACAATGTCATCGCCGACGGCTTCCCCGGCAGCGAAGTGATGGAGACCGCCGACCTCGACAGCGCCCTGGGCCTGACCCAGGAGCACGACGATCTCGACCTCATCCTGCTCGACCTGAACATGCCCGGCATGCATGGCCTGAACGGCCTGATGAGCCTGCGCAACGAGGCGCCGACCATTCCGGTAGTGATCGTCTCCGCGGAGCAGGACAAGCAGGTCGTCCTGCAAGCCATCACCTACGGCGCCGTGGGTTTCATCACCAAGTCCTCGCCGCGCGTGCAGATGACCGAGGCCATCGAGCAGATCCTCAACGGCAATGTCTACCTGCCGTCGGACATCATCCGCACGCAGAAATCCTCGCCGCGCCGCAGTGGCCAGGACGACCACAGCATTCCGCCGGAGCTGCTGCAGGCGCTGACCCGCAAGCAACTGCTGGTGCTGGAGCGCATGACCAAGGGCGAGTCCAACAAGCAGATCGCCTACAACCTGGAGATCGCCGAAACCACGGTGAAGGCCCACGTCTCCGCCATCCTGCGCAAACTGAAGGTGCACAACCGCGTGCAGGCCATCCTCTGCGCAAGCGATATCGACTTCACGGCCTACCTTCGTCGCTGAGCCCTCAACCCTCCGTGCTGCCGAGACCGCTACCGGGAACCACTCGATGCCCTCTACCCGCACCCTGAGCCTCACCGGCCTGGCGATGATCGCCTTCGCCGGCAATTCCATTCTCTGTCGCCTGGCCCTGAAGGCCACCAGCATCGACGCGGTGAGCTTTACCGGCATCCGCATCGTCTCCGGCGCCCTGATGCTCACCCTGCTGCTGAAACTGCGCCGCCGCGTTGCCAGCGAAGGCGGCAACTGGCGTGCGGCGGCGGCGCTGTTCGTCTACGCCGCGGCCTTCTCCTATGCCTACGTGCAGCTGGATGCGGGTACCGGCGCGCTGCTGCTGTTCGGCGCGGTCCAGGTCACCATGCTGCTGGTGGGCCTGCTGCGCGGTGAGCGCCTGCGCGGACAGGCACTGGTGGGATTCCTGCTGGCCCTGGGTGGTCTGCTGGCCCAACTGCTGCCCAGTGCCAGTGCCCCGCCGCTGGTTGGCGCACTGCTGATGCTGTTGTCCGGCGTGGCCTGGGGGTTGTACTCGCTGCTCGGACGCAAGGGCAGCGACCCACTGGCAATCAGCGCTGGCAACTTCGTCCGGGCCATTGCCTTTGCGGGCTTGCTGGCGGTGTTCTTCCATTCCGGCCTGCGGGTGGACACGCTGGGCATCGTCTATGCCGTGCTGTCCGGCGCGGTGGCCTCGGGGATCGGCTATGCGATCTGGTACAGCGCGCTGCCGGGATTGTCGGCCATCCAGGGCGCGTCGGTGCAACTGAGCGTGCCGATCCTCGCCGCCCTCTCCGGCGCCGTGCTGCTGGGCGAAGCGATCAGCCTGCGCCTGGCACTGGTGTCGCTGGCGGTACTGGGCGGCATCGCGCTGATCCTGCTGGCCAAGGTACGCGCTCCCGTCGCTCAGCGCGCCTGATCTTCTGCGGTTCCGAACAACGGAGCACCCCTGCAGAAACGGGCCTTGCGTGCGATCGCGGGCATGGCCCGCTCCTACATCAGCTCCACAGCGCCGCAGCGCGCTTCAGTGGGCGCCATCGATCAGGTGACACAGCGCCGTCTTCAGCTTCATCGGCCGCACCGGCTTGTGCATCAGCGTGTGCCCCAGCTCGCGGACCTGCTGCTTCAGCTCGTTGCTGTAGTTCGCGGTGATCATCAGCGCCGGCAGCGGCGTGCCACGGCGAGCGTTGATCGAGGCGACCGCATCGACTCCGTTCAACCCGTCATCGAGGTGGTAATCGACGATCAGCAAGTCCGACTCGGCATGGAAATTGTCCACCTGCCGCGCCAGGTCCTCTTCCGACAGCGCTGTCACCACCTGGCATCCCCAGGTTTCCAGCAGCGTGCGCATGCCGGCGCAGATCGAGGCGTCGTTATCCAGCACCCACACACGCGAACCGCGCAGGCGCTCCACCAGATCGTCGGCGGTGCGCTCCGGTTCCGGCGCGCTGCGCGCCACACGGCGTGCCAGCGGGACCTCGATGGCGAAACACGAGCCCTTGCCCGGCACCGACTCCACCTGGATGCGATGGCCGAGCATGCGCGCGATCTTCTCGACGATAGCCAGGCCCAGGCCCAATCCGCGGTCCTGGTGGAAGCGCTGCACATCGCCGCGCTTGAACTCCTGGAATATCTCGCCGAGCTTGTCGGCAGCGATGCCCACGCCAGTGTCCCAGACCTCGATCCACAGGCTGTGCCGGCGTCGCCGGCAGCCCAACAGCACGCGGCCGGACGGCGTGTAGCGGATGGCATTGGTCAGCAGGTTGCGGAGGATCCGCGCCAACAGCTGGATATCGCTGCGCACCTGGGCGCCGCAGGGCACGAAGTCCAGCGCCAGGCCTTCGCTGGCAGCCACCTGGCGGTACTCCGCGGCGAGGTTGCCGAGCAGCTCGCTGACATCGAACGAGGCGATGTCCGGCTTGATCACCCCGGCATCCAGCTTGGAGATGTCAACCAGGGTACCGAGCAGCGTCTCCACGTCCTCCAGCGACTGACTGATGTTGCGCACCAGCGCTTCGTCGCTGCGTTCCTGCAGCGCGCTGGTGAACAACCGAGCAGCGTTCAGCGGCTGCAGCAGGTCATGGCTGACCGCCGCGAGGAACTTGGTCTTCGACAGGTTGGCCTGCTCCGCCTCGCGCTTGGCCTCGCGCAGGCGCCCCTCGACCTGGCTGCGCTCGTCGATCTCGCGCTTGAGCTGGTCGTTCAGGCTGGTCAGCTCCGCGGTGCGTTCGCGCACCCGCTGTTCAAGGTTCTGGTAGGCCTGGTGCAGCGCCTCGGCAGTGCGGCGGCGCTCGGTGATGTCGCGAATCAGCACGAACAGCCCGCTCACCGTGCCGTCGGCCTGGCGGTTGGGCACGTAGGAGCGCTGCATGTAGCGCTCCTGCCCGGCAAGGTTGGTCTCGGCGATCTCGAAGGTCACGCTCTCGCCCGACAGCGCGCGCTCGAAGTAGGGTTCCAGGCGCTGGCAGTGCTCGGCGCTGTGCACCTCGCGCAGGTTGCGCCCGAGCATCGAGCCGCTGGGCCAGCGGTACCATTCCTCGTAGACCTTGTTGGTGAAGTCGTAGTCCAGGTCGGCGGTCAGGTAGGCGATCAGCGCTGGCACCTGGTCGGTGATCAGGCGAATCCAGCGTTCGCTTTCGCGCAGCGCCTCGGCATGCCGGTAGCGCTCGGTGATATCGGTGAAGGTGTTGACGAAGCCGCCGGTGGGCAGCGCGTGGGTGCGGATTTCCAGCATGCGCCCGTCGAACAGGCGTTGCTCGATCACCCCTTCCGCCTCGCCCTTTCGCGGCCGGCTGCGCGGGGTCAGCAGCGGCAGTTCGCTGTCCGCCATGACGTCGGCGAAGGGCCGGTGCGCCTCGATCGGCGCCAGCCCGCAGAGTTCGAGGAAGCGCCGGTTCCACAGTTCCAGCGCGCCGTCTGCGCCAACCATGGCCACGCCCTGGGACAGGTTGTCCACGGCACGCTGCAACAGGTGCGACTTCTGCGCCACCGCCTGCTCGCGGCGGGCCATTTCGCTCTGTTTGATCTCGGTGATGTCGCTGTAGAGCACCACCAGTCCGCCGTCGCGAGTCGGCCGCTCGGTGACGCGGACCCAGCGGTCGTTACGCAGCCGATACAGGGTGTGCTCATCGTCGCTGCTGCGCTGTTCCTCGACGATCAGCCCGCTGCTCTGCGCCAGCCGCCGAACCTCGGTGAGCCGCGTACCGGCACCGACGCGGGCACGGGTCTGCGCCCAGAACGCGCGGAAGCGTTCGTTGTAGAGGACGATGCGCTGCTGCGGATCGAACAGCACGAAGGCGTCGGAGATGCTCTCGACAGCGTCCAGCAGGTGCTGGTGCGCAGTCTCCGCACGCAGGCGCGCGTCACTGAGCAGCTGGTTGCTGGACTTGAGCTCGACCATCGCCTCGCTGAGCGCATCGGTGCGCTCGCGCACCTGCTCGGCCAGCACGACCGAGTGCTGGAAGGCGCCATAGGCGTTGTCGCCGCGCGAGGTAGCCGATTCGACGCGCTCGATCAGCGCCGCGTTGATCCGCTGCAGCTTGTGGTTGTCGCGCTCCAGTTCATCGATGCGCGCCCGCAGGTCAGCGTCCGGCATTGCCCCGAGGACGGCCAATGGCGACACCGGTGAAGGTCTGGTTGATATGCATGCCATTGAACTGCTCTCCGTAGGTGTTGAAGCCAATCACCTGCTGGCTTCGGAGAAACTCGGCGGTGGGTTCGGTATCGCCGGCCACTTCCAGCTCCAGGCGGCGCAGGAAGCAGTCGCAGCCGATGGTCAGCAATGGCGGGCCGAGCCGTTCGTGCAAACGCTGGAATTGCGCCTGAAGCCCCGGCAACAGCGGGCCGGTGCTCATGGCGGTGAGGACGATGCCGTTCTCCACCGCGCAGTAGAAGGTCAGGCTGAGGTCGTCGTTGATCTGCTGGATGGAACGCACGTAGTACTGGTCGCGCACCCGCACCGCCAGCGGGTGCGCCGGGAACAGCGAGAAGTCCAGCTGCTCCAGCGGCACCCCGACCAGGCGGGCGAACTCCAGCGCAGCCGGCTCGGCGTTGAGCTCCAGCACCCGGCGGCTGTCGCTGTCGGCGCGGGTGACCACCAGCTTCTCCTCGCTGGGCAGCACGTGGTGGGTGGTGAACACCTCGAAGTCCAGCCAGGTGTTGAACAGCACCACCACTGCCGCGCCGGTGTGGAACTGGCCCTGGTAGTAGACGTGGGTATGGGTCAGGTGGTTGTCGTCGCCGGCCGATCCACCGAAATGCGGAATGGCCCCGAGCGCGGCACTGAGCGCGGCGAGCACCACTTCCTCGCGGCTGGACAGGCCGTCGAGCAGGGTCAGGGCGAAACTGTGGTCCTTGATCGGCGCCAGCCCGGCGCTACGGCAGTCCGCCACCAGGGATTCGACCATCTGCTGCGCGTCGATCAGGCTGAAGCGTTCCATCTCGTCCACCAGCGCGCAGGAGACGGCGAAGCTGCGCAGGTCGAAGCCCACGGCGGTGACGCAACCACGCCCGTAGCCCTGCGGGGTGATCTCCCCGGCGGTGGTGCAGCCGGCCAGGTCGATGCCGCCGAAATACTGCTCCAGCGCGGCGGCGAGTGCCGGCAGGTCGTATTCGGCGGAACAGAAGAACAGCACGAAGCCGAGGTTGGGGTGAATCAGCTGGCGCGCCAGGTCCTGGGCAACCGCCTCGACGTCGCGGGCGCTGGACATCCCGCGAACGACTCCTTGTGTTTCGTGCATGGCGTACGCCCAGTCAGGATATCGACGAGGGCATTCTACGAAGCGGCCAGGGCACGCCCCATGCTACTTGGGTCGCGGCGGGTCTATCCGAAAGTAGCGGGATATTTGCAGGAGCGGGCTTCGGCGTCCGGCGTCAGCCCACCGGCCAGAACAGCAACGTCAGCACCAGCATCCCGGCATAGAACCCCGTCTCCACCGTCTCCGTCCACGGCTGGATCCTGCGCAGCGCGCCGTAGATGTGCACCACCACCATGAACCCCGCCACCGCCGCCAGCACCTCGAAGGTGGTTACCAGCGCCTCCCCGGTCAGCGCGGCACGCAGCATCAACCCCTCGACGATGAGAATGAACGCCCCCAGGCAACGCCCGAAATACACCGCCAGATCGGTATGCTCCGGCAGCTGCCACTGCATCACCCGCGCCCACGACAACGGCACGAGGAAGATGGGCAAGGCAAACACCAGCGTGGTGGCGATGGACAGTACCAGCAGATAACTTTGCGCGTGCGCGCCCCACAATCCGATCATGACGAGCCTTCCTTGAGAGACAGAAAAAAGGCGGGCGACACGCTGTGCCGACCCGCCGAAATGGAGCCAAAGGAGTTGGGAGGTATTACCAGTTGAGGACGGCGCCCACCGCGAAGGTGTCGGTGTCCTCGCTGACGGTGGAGCCCTTGCGGCCGTCGATCTCGTAGACGTTGTACTCGGCCACCAGCTTCAGGTTGTCGTTGATGGTGCGGAAGTAGGCAATGCCCTTGGTGGAATAGTCCGCCGCACTGCCCAGGCCGTTGCCGTCGTCGCGGGTCTCGCCGGCAGACAACGCCACGCGGTTCTTGCCCCAGGTATAGGAGCCCTGCAGCAGCACGCCACGGCTGTCCACTTCACGCAGCGCGGCTTCGCCGGCGTTGTTGGTGAAGAACGGGTTGATACCCTTGGCCGTGAAGCCGGAGCCCGTCAGCGAGATCCCGCCCATCTTCGCCTGGATGCCGTAGCCCAGGCCCTTGGACGTCACGCTGTCGACCTCGTCGTTGGTGTTCTTCGAGGTCTGGTAGGCACCGTTGACCCAGCTGTAGATCTGCGCGCCGCCGACCTCGAACTGGTAGCTGACCTCGCTCTCGTAGCGCGGGTTGTCCTGGTAGGCCTTGTCGTCGAGGCCGTCGCTGGCATCCTTGTCGATCTGGTTGGTGTCGATCGGGTCCATGATGCCAACCGCAATGTGCAGGCCATCCACCAGGTTGTTGTTGCGATAGGTGATCTGCGAGGTTGGGAACGGGTATGGGTAACCGGTGCCAATGTTGCCGAAGGACACGCCCTTGCCGTCCACCAGCCCGAGGGTATCGCTGGCGTTGCCGAAGCCGGCGAGCAGTTCGTCGAGGAAGATGTTGGAACGCGAGAACAGCCCGAAGTCCTTGCCGATCAGCACCTCGCCCCAGTCGCCGGCAACGTTGCCGTAGAACTGGCGGACGTCGATGGCAGTGTCGGTGCCGTCCTGCTCGCTGTCGTTGATGGTCACCCAGAACGAGGAGCGCCCGGTGAGGGTCAGGCCGTCGATCTTCTTGCCGAAGTTGAAGCCGATGTAGTTGGGCAGGAAGCCCATCTTCACCCGCGACTGGCGGCGGTCGTAGGTTTCGCCGTTGCGGTCGACGTCGCTGTTCACATAGAAGGCGTTGAAGTAGCCGTCGGTGGAAAAGGTGGTGTCGTCCTTGTCGTACAGCATGATGTCGGCGCTTGCAGGGCCGGCCAGGGTGGCCAGTGCCAGCGGCAGCAGCTGGCGGCGGACGGCGATCTTGTTCTTGTTCATGGCGCTCTCCGGGTGGGGGATCGACTGCGGCTCAGTCGTGTCGGAGGCGATTATCGAAACGCGCATGGCGCGGCCATACGCTGCTTTGGCGCTGGTTGCACCGGCCTTGCGAGCGTCTCGCGGGAGCGCTGCACAAGGCGCTGCGACTGCCGCGACCTAAGGCGCGCGGCAATGGTCGCGGGTGTTCACGACCGCCGGCCCGCTACCTGGGACCAGTACCGTGGAGCAGGTCGCGAGGCGTAAGGCAAAAGTCACCCAGGGCACCGTCTTGCGGACGGCACCCGGGGTCGAAAGTAGGAGGTTCAGGCGCGGCTGAGAAGCAGCCAGTGACCGCCCTGGGCCGAGGTCAGCGCCGAATGCGCGGCACGCACGTCGGTGGCGCAGAGCTGCATCAGCGCCTCGGCCATGGCATCCCGATGAGCCGGCCCGACGCCTGCCAACTGGTCATTCCAGGCATGCTGCAGGCGTTCGGCGAACTCGCCCGGGGAGCGCGCCAGCTCGGCGGCCAGGGGAGCACGCAGGCTGTCGACGCGCTGCGGGTCGATCCGCATCAGGGCTTCGCCCTGGCGATAGAGGAAGCTGTCCACCTCGGCCTGCAATTCCACCGCCGACAGCAGTGGCGACTGCACCGCGAAGAGGATGCCGCGGCGCATGCCCACCTGGCGGAAGCCGCAGTACAACGCATAGGCCAGTTGCCGCTCGCCGCGCAGCCAGTGGAAGAACGCCGGTTCCAGCACGCGTGCCAGCAGGCGCCAGGCCGCTTCGTCTGCCGCCGAGCGGGATGCCAGCGGGCAGAACAGCAACAGCGCCGCTTCACCGGGCATTTCCAGTACCTGGCGATGCCGTCCGGCCGGCCCACCACGTGGCGGCAACGCGCTGGTGGTCGAGTAGCCGGCCAGGGTATCCGGCAGATCGATGCCCAGTGTCAGGGCGTCCCAATGGGCAGCCGACCAGTCCGGCGCGGTCTCACTGTCCCCCGCCAGCATCTGCGGCAACAGGTCGAGCAACTGGCGGATCGGCATTTCCCCTTCACGCCGGCGCCGCTCGGCCGCGAGCAAGCGCGCACCCTGCCCCAGCACGGCGGCGGGCGGATGCTGCAGGGCAGCGATTGCACATTCGGCGAGATCGGCGAGGTGGTTCCTGGCGCCGGAGAGCAGCAGCGCCCAATCACTTTCCATCGCCTCCAGGCGCAGGCTGGCACCTTCGTGTCGCGCGGCGCCGGCCAGTGGGCGCAAGGCTTGCCGGGCGGCGAGGAAGTCCTGCCGAGACGGTGCCTGCGGGAACCGCCAGCGTAAATGCAGGGCAGCCGGCTCAGCCTCGGCGAGCGACTGGGTCGGGGCGAAGGACCAGGGCTCACCCTGCAGCGGCTCGATACGGCGTGGCGGGCAGCGCGTGACGTCGAGGGTGAAGCCGGCCGAGGTCAGGGATTCGCCGATCACCGACTCGCAAGCGAGCAGGCGGATCATGCGCGGGGCCACCAGTTGCTCCAGCCAGGCAGACGACGGCTCACTTCGCGCGCGTCGCTGCAGTTGTTCCAGCGGGTCCCTTGCCTCCTCGATGGGCGCAGCGGCCAGCAGGTCCACCGGCAGCTTGCGCAGGGCTTCCAGCCAGGCGAGAAAGGCCGACTCCACGAGATCGGCCGCAGCGGCTTCCGCCAGTTCGAAGTCGAAACGCAACAACGCCTGGCCGTTGGCAAAACAACCAAGGCGGACACGCGCGCCATCACCCAGGCCTTTCTGACCCAGGCAGGCCAGCAGCGATCCGGGCGCCTCATCGGCCAGCCAGCCCTGCAGCTGTTCCAGCAGCGCCCCGCCCTCGCCTGCCATGCCGTCCAGGGCGAAGGCCAGCACCAGCTTGGGCGCCCCGGGCAGGCGAAGCTTCAGCTCCTGGCCGGCCAACGGCAGCAGGGATTCGGAAACGGCTGCGTCCGGCGTGGCGCCCGGCGGGAACACCCCTGCTTCGCGCTCGACCAGGGCCTCGAGTTCTTCCAGCGATTGCGGGCCCTGCAGCCAGAGCTCCAGCGCGCCACTGGCCTGGCAGGCTCGAATGAAATCGCGTAGCGCCTTCTGGAACTCGGTGCTTTCGACCTTGAGCGTGTCGCGTCGGCCGGCCACGAAGCGCCCCAGCGGATGCCCCGGCGCCACGGCCAACGCGAGGGCGGCGTCGATCAGGGTATCGGCGTCGCGGCCACGGGCGAGAAACTCCGCTTCCAGCACTTCGCGCTCGGCGACCTGCACGGCTTCATCCAGTCGTGGCCGCGCGAGCATGTCCACCAGTCGCGCCAGACCGTCTCCCAGGGCGTCGGCCGGCACCTCGAAGAAATAGTCGGTCCGTCGCGCGCGCGTACTGGCGTTGAGCCGACCGCCTCGCGCCTGGACCCAGGGCATCAGTCGCTCGCCGTCGACGAAGCGTTCGCCGCAGAGGAACAACAGGTGTTCAATGAAATGCGCGAGACCGGGAAATGTCTCCGGCTCGTCGTGGCTGCCACGGGCAATGCGCAACAGCGCCGCGGCGCGGCCGGCACCGGGAGCATGGACGACGGTGGCACGCAGGCCGTTGGCGAGGGTGAAGGTCTTGGCGGGAAGGCTGTTCATCGGCATCCGGTCCGGTTCATGGCCGTCACCATCGCCGAAGGCGTGGCAAAGGGAAATACGGCTTTGGCAGCAACGACCTGCCGGCATTGGCCCACGGCACCAGGCGGGCTACCATTCCCGGCTCCCCCCGACCTTCGCCATTCTCTTGAAAGGAGTACGCTCGCCATGAGCACCGCCCTGCTGATCATCGACGTCCAGTCCGACCTGTGTACCGGCGACTCCGCCTGTTTCGACATCGACAACGTGCTGCAGCGCATCAATGGCATGAGTCGCGCGGCCCGCGAGGCCGGCGTACCGGTGGTGCTGGTGCAGCACGAGGACGACGACCTTCAGTATGGCAGCGCCGGCTGGCAGCTGGAAACGCGCCTGCTCGCCGAGCGTGCGGACCTGAAGGTGCGCAAGACCACCCCGGACTCCTTCCTGCGCACCGACCTGGCTGATCTGCTGGAGGCGCGCGGTATCGATCACCTGGTGATCTGCGGCCTGCAGAGCGACTACTGCGTCGACACCACCACCCGCCGCGCCCTCGCCCAGGGCTACGCGGTCACCCTGGTCGGCGACGCCCACTCCACCGTCGACAACGCCGTGCTGAGCGCCGCACAGATCACCGCGCACCACAATGCGGTGCTGGGCAGCATCAGCAGCTTCGGCCAGCGCGCCAAGGTGGTTCCGGCCGCCGACGTGCACTTCTGACGCTCGCGAGGCAATCGCCGTGAATTTCGACTGGAACGACATCCCGATCCTCCTCGCCCTCTCCCGCCACGGCAGCATGAGCGCCGCGGGCCGCGCGCTGGGCGTCGATCCCTCGACCATGAGCCGACGCCTGGTGGCGGCGGAGAGTGCGCTGCAGACCCGCCTGTTCATCCGCGACAACGCGGGCTACAAGGCCACCGACGCCGGCGCGGCCTTCCTCGGCTATGCCGAACGCATCCTCGGTGACGTACAGAGCATGCTGCTGGAGACCCGCAACGAGGCAAGCGCCATCAGCGGTTCGGTGCGCATCACGGCGGTGGACTTTCTCTTCAGCCACTGGCTGGTGCAGCACATGCCACAGCTGGCGCGCACCTATCCCAACCTGCAGTTGCAGCTGATCCCGGCGAACCGCGCGCTGTCCTTCACCCGCCGCGAAGCCGACTTCGCCCTGCGCCTGGCGCGCCCGGCCGAAGACGCCGCCTTGGTCATGCGCAAGGTCGCCGATATCGGCTTCGCCATCTACGCCGCCACGCCTTTCGCCCAGGTCCCGGCCGAGCAATGGCCGCAACAGCCCTGGCTGGGCTACGGCGAAGACCTCGATGACACCCCGGAGATGTGCTGGCTGCGGCGCTTCGTCCCGGACGCCAATTTCGCCCTGCGCGCGAGCAGCGTGACCACGCTGATCCACGCCTGCGAGAGCGGCCTGGGCATGGCGCTGTTGCCCTGTTTCCTCGGTGAGCGCGAGGGTCTGGTACGCCTCTCCGGCGCAGTGGTCGTGCGGGAGATCTGGCTGCTCGCCCACCGCGACGCCGGCCGCATCGGCCGCTTCCAGGCGGTCAGCGACTGGCTGCGTGAAGTGTTCGACCAGGACGCCACGCAACTCAGCGGCGAGGACCTCGACGGACGCACGCTCGGCGCGGTGGAAGTCAGCCGGGGCTGACAGTGTCCGGAAAAAAGAAAAAGCCCGGGTGTCTCACGACATCCGGGCTTTTTGCAGTCGGGGCCGAATGCGTGGTTACGGCTGGACCGGCGGCAGGTACTGCAGGGTGGTGCCCAGCGCCCAGAGCAGGAACAACACCAGGGGCACGTGGACGAGCAGCTGGACGAAGCTGAAGCCGATCAGGTCGCGAGCCTTCAGACCCAGCACGCCGAGCAGCGGCAGCATGTAGAACGGGTTGATCAGGTTCGGCAGTGCCTCGGCGGCGTTATAGATCTGCACCGCCCAGCCCAGGTGGTATTGCAGCTCGTTGGCCACCTGCATCACATACGGCGCCTCGATGATCCACTTGCCGCCACCCGACGGAATGAAGAAGCCCAGCACCGCCGAGTACACACCCATCAGCAGCGCATAGGTGTCGTGGGAGGCGATCTGCACGAAGAAGGTGGAGATGTGGTGGGCGATGGTGGAGCCGTCGCCGCCCTTCACGGTGGTCAGAATCGCCGCGATGGAGCCATACAGCGGGAACTGGATCAGCACCCCGGTGGTAGTCGGCACGGCGCGAGCCACGGCATCGAGGAAGTTGCGCGGGCGCCAGTGCAGCAGCGCACCGGCCATGATGAACAGCAGGTTGTAGGTGTTCAGCCCGGAGATCGCGGTGATCGCAGGCTTGGTGCTGAACTCGTGGACCAGCCAGCCGCCGGCCAATGCCACCAGCATCAGGATCAGCAGCGGGCTGTGCTCCAGCCACTCGCCCGGGCGAGTGGCCTTCGGCGCGCTGGGCGGGGTGAAGCTGACGTCCACGCCGCAGGCCTTGGCGTCACGCGCACTGGCGGCGCCGGGGGCAGTCATGTAGGCGATGACCAGGGAGACCAGCACCAGGGCCAGCAGCATCACGCCGGACTGCCAGAGGAAGATGGTCTCGGTGAACGGGATGACGCCGGTGATCGCCAGGATCGACGGCGGCAGGCTCGCCGGGTTGGCCTGCAGCTGCGCGGCGGACGACGACAGGCCCAGCGCCCATACGGCGCCCAGGCCCAGGTAGGCAGCGGCGCCGGCGGCGCGGTAGTCCATCTTCAGGTCTTCGCGGCGTGCCAGGGCGCGGACCAGCAGGCCGCCGAACACCAGCGACAGGCCCCAGTTGAGCAGCGAAGCGACCATGGAAATGACGGCGACCCAGGCAACTGCCGAGCGGCCGTTCTTCGGCACGCGGGCGAACAGGTCGATGAGCTTGGATGCCGGGCCGGAACTGGCAACCACGTAACCGCCGATGACCACGAAGGCCATCTGCATGGTGAAGGGGATCAGGCTCCAGAAGCCGTCACCGAACGCCTTGGCGGTCTCGGTGGCCGGTGCGCCGATGGCCAGCGCGGCGACGGTGACGATCAGCACCGCGAGTGCGGCGAAGACCCAGGAGTCGGGGAACCAGCGCTCGGCCCAGTTCGAACAGGCCATGGCGAAGCGCGCCGAGCGACTGTCCTGTACGGCTGTGCCGGGGGTGTGCACGTGGGAATTCATAATGGTCTACCTCGTTGTTCTTGTAATGGCTCATCGTCGAACGGGGCTTGTGGCAGTACCCGTCCTGGAATGAAAAACCGCCCGGCCTGCGTGGGGCCGAGCGGTGACGCAAGGGTTTGCCGGCGCCGGGGGACGCCGAAAACCGTGGCAGGATGTTCGTCTGTCGGTGTGCCCACCTCCCATCCCACCTGCCGAGGGCATTGGTACATGCCGCCCGGCGCTCGCCAATGGGACGTTGGTCGCGCGTGCCTCAGTCCCGGACTAGGGCCATGGCAACGCCCTGGCCGCCGCCGATGCACAGGGTGGCCAGACCCTTCTTCGCATCGCGGCGGAGCATTTCGTGGAGCAATGTCACCAGCACACGGGCGCCCGAAGCGCCGATCGGGTGGCCAAGCGCGACAGCACCGCCGTTGACGTTGACCTTCTCGGCGTTCCAGCCCAGCTCCTTGCCGACCGACAGGGCCTGCGCGGCGAAGGCTTCGTTGGCTTCGATCAGCTCGACGTCGTCGAGGTTCCAGCCAGCCTTTTCCAGGCAGAGGCGGGTCGCGGTCACCGGGGCGATGCCCATGATCGACGGGTCGACGCCACTGCTCGCATAGGCTTGGATGCGCGCCAGAACCGGGAGGTTCAGACGGCGTGCACGCTCGGCGCTCATCAACAGGACGGCAGCTGCGCCATCGTTGAGGGTGGAGGCGTTGCCGGCAGTGACGGTCCCGTCTTTCTTGAAGGCGGGCTTGAGCTTGCCCAGGGACTCCGCGGTGGTACCCGCGCGCGGCTGTTCATCGGTGTCGAAGGACAGCGGCTCGCCCTTGCGCTGGGGAATCAGCACCGGGGTGATCTCGTCCTTGAAGCGGCCAGCCTCGATGGCCGCGGCTGCTTTGAGCTGGGACTGCGCGGCGAAGGCGTCCTGCGCCTCGCGGCTGATGCCGAACTTCTCTGCCAGGTTCTCGGCGGTGATGCCCATGTGGTAGTCGTTGAAGGCGTCGATCAGGCCGTCGCGCAGCAGGGTGTCCTGCAGCTCGGCATGACCCATGCGCAGGCCGGTACGGGCCTTGGGCAGCACGTAGGGCGCGAGGCTCATGCTCTCCTGGCCGCCGGCGATGATGGCGTCGGCATCGCCGCAACGGATCGCCTGGACGCCAAGGAACAGCGCCTTCAGGCCCGAGCCGCAGAGCTTGTTGATGGTCATCGACGGCACTTCCACCGGCAGGCCGGCACCGATGGCGGCCTGGCGGGCGGGGTTCTGGCCGGCGCCGGCGGTGAGCACCTGGCCGAGGATGACTTCGTCGATCTGGTCCGGTTTCACGCCGCTGCGTTCGAGCAGCGAGCGGATGACCAGGCTGCCCAGTTCATGGGCGGGAACACTCGCCAGGCTGCCCTGGAAGGCGCCGATGGCGGTACGGGAGGCGGCGACAATGACTACGACAGGCATCTGGGGACTCAGAAGCTGGCTTTACCCGTAGGAGCGCGCCATGCGCGCGAATCGCGGGCATGGCCGGCTCCTACACAGGGGATCAGAAGGTCATTTCCTTCACATCGTCCGGCACGATCAGGCGGCCGGCGGTCTTCTCGGCAATCTCGGCGACGCTGACGCCCGGCGCGGTCTCGCGCAGGATGAAGGCGCCATCCTCGATCTCCAGGTAGGCCAGGTCGGTCAGCACCTTGCGGATGCAGCCTGCGCCGGTCAGCGGCAGCGAGCAGCGGTCCAGCAGCTTCGACTCACCATCCTTGGAGGCATGGGTCATGGTGACGATGATGTTGTCCGCGCCGGCCACCAGGTCCATCGCGCCGCCCATGCCTTTCACCAGCTTGCCGGGGATCATCCAGGACGCGATGTTGCCCTGGACGTCCACCTCGAAGGCACCGAGTACGGTGAGGTCGACGTGACCGCCGCGGATCATCGCGAAGGATTCGGCGGAGTTGAAGATCGACGCGCCCTTCACGGCGGTCACGGTCTGCTTGCCGGCGTTGATCATGTCGGCGTCGACGCTGTCTTCGGTGGGGAACGCGCCCATGCCGAGCAGGCCGTTTTCCGATTGCAGCATCACGTCCATGCCCTCGGGCACGTAGTTGGCGACCAGGGTCGGGATACCGATGCCCAGGTTCACGTAAAAGCCGTCCTGCAGCTCGCGCGCCACGCGCTGAGCCATCTGTTCGCGGGTAAGTGCCATGGCTGAATCTCTTCTCTTGTTCAATGCGGTTGAAGATCGAGCGAGCTAGCGACTGGGCAGGCGGATTTGAAACGAGGACGCGGAGTTTAGATGCCCTAAATGAGCAGGCCTCGTTTCAGATCCAACGCCGCCAGGCCGACGCGCAGCCGATCCTTAGCGAGTCGTGCGCTTTTCGATGCGCTTCTCGAAGGTGCCTTGAATGATGCGGTCGACGTAGATGCCGGGGGTGTGGATCTGGGTGGGGTCCAGCTCGCCCGGCTCGACGATCTCTTCCACCTCGACGACCGTGATACGGCCCGCGGTGGCAACTACCGGATTGAAGTTCTGTGCGGTGTGGCGATAGATGACGTTGCCGTAGTGGTCGGCCTTCCAGCCCTTGACGATGGCGAAGTCGCCGGTGATGGCGCGCTCCATCACGTAGTGGCGGCCGTCGAACTCGCGCACTTCCTTGCCATCGGCCACCGGGGTGCCGTAGCCGGTGGCGGTGAAGAAGGCCGGGATGCCGGCGCCGCCAGCACGGAGTTTTTCTGCCAGGGTGCCCTGCGGGGTCAGTTCGACCTCCAGTTCACCGGACAGCAGCTGCTGCTCGAACAGGGCGTTCTCGCCAACGTAGGACGCGATCATCTTGCGGATCTGCCTGTCCTCCAGCAGCACGCCAAGGCCGAAGCCGTCGATGCCGCAGTTGTTGGAAACCACGGTCAGGCCCTTCACGCCCATCGTGCGGATCTGCGCGATGAGGTTTTCCGGGATGCCGCAGATGCCGAAACCGCCCGCCAGCACCGTCATGTCGTCGGTGAGCCCGGCAAGGGCTTCCTCGTAACTGCCTACACGCTTGTCGAGTCCTGCCATGTTGCTGCTGCCTCTTGTATTTGGAATGTCCGACCCATCGGTCAGAGAGCGTCTGCAGCTTCACCGGCGGCGACTGATTTGTTAAGTTTGTTTTTCCAATCGATTAATCCGGTTTGCTTATCAATATGACCGTCAAGCAACTGCGCGCCTTCCTCGCCGTCGCCCAGAGCCTGAGCTTTGCCCAGGCCTGCGAACGCCTGCACCTGTCCCAACCGGCACTGAGCCTGGCAATCAAGAGCCTGGAAGAATCCCTGGGCGGCCAGTTGCTGGTGCGCACCACCCGCAGCGTGGCGCTTACCCCGGAAGGCGAGACGCTGTTGCCCCTGGCCCGCCGGCTGCTGGCGGACTGGGACAATGCCGAGGAAGTGATGCACCAGCACTTCACCCTGCAGTTGGGCAAGGTCTCCATCGCCGCCATGCCCTCCTTCGCCGGCAACCTGCTGCCGGCGGTGCTTCGCGCCTTCCGTGACCGCCACCCGAAGGTGAATGTGGCGGTGCACGACGTGATCAACGAGCAGGTCCTGGAGATGGTGCGCAACCGCCGCGTGGAGCTGGGTATCGCGCTGGAGCCGGACAGCCTCGACGGGCTGACGTTCACGCCGTTCTACACCGACCGTTTCATCGCGGTGCTGCCAGCGAATTCGGTGCTGGTCAACGAAGAGCGGATCACCTGGGAACAGTTGCTGGAAGACCATTTCATTACCCTGCAACGTCCGTCCGCCGTGCGCCTGCTGCTGGAAGACCAGCTGCAGGGGCGACTGCCGGTGGCGTTCGAAAGCCACCAGTTGGTGACCGTGGGCCGGATGGTGGCCGAAGGGCTGGGTGTGAGCGCCGTGCCGCGCCTGTGCCGGCAACAGATGGAAGAATTGGGGGCGCGCTGCGTGGCGCTCGACGAACCGCGTATCGAACGCCGCGTGGGGCTGTTCTGCCTGGCAGAGCACCAACTCTCCAGCGCCGCGCAGGCGCTGAGCGACGTACTGGTGAAGGGGACGGATTGGGCGGGGATGGAGCAGTGACTGTAGGAGCGAACTTGCTCGCGAACAGGCGGTGGCACCGCGGCTGGGCGGTTCGCGAGCAAGCTCGCTCCTACGAAAAGCCTCTCCAGCCCTATACCTTCAGGCGGCGCCCCCTCGTGTAGGGAAACTTCGGACAGTCAGACCTCCCCGCCCATCCGCAAACTCACCTCCCGCGCCATCTCCAGCAGCGCCCGCGCCGCCTCACCCTGTGGCTCGGCAGCAAAGCTCGCCTGCGAACCCACCACGGTAATCACTCCAGCCAGCTCCCGCCCGGTCTTGAACAGCGGCACCGACAGCGCATTCACCCCAGGCATCAGCAGGCCGTGAATGGCATGCAGGCCTTCGCGTCGAATGCCGTCCAGCACCGCCTGATCCGCGCCCTCCTCCAACCCGGTCTTGTAGGCCGCGAATACCAGCCCGGTGGACGAGCCGTGCAGCGGTAGCACCGAGCCGACCTGGGTCACCAGCGTGACCATGCCCTGGGCCGGTTCGACCTGCACCACGGTTGGCCCGTGGCTGCCCCAGATGGCGAGGAAGCAGGTTTGCCCCAACAGGTCGCGCAGATCGGCCAACGCCGGGCTGGCGACCTTCACCACATCCAGCCGCCGGATCGCTGCCAGGCCGACGTACAAGGCTTCACGGCCCAGGCCGTAATGGTTGGTCAGCGGGTCCTGCTCGGCGAAACCGCTGGCGATCAGGGCCTGCAGGTAGCGGTGGACCTTGGCCGCGGGCATGTCCAGGTACTCGCCCAGATGCTTGAGCGAGGTGCTCGGCGCGAGGTCAGCCAGAGCCTTGAGGATCTCGGTACCGACCTCGGCGGACTGCACCTTCTTGCCCTTCGTCGGGACGGAGTCTTCTGCGTCGTTCATGGTCTTCAACTTAAAGGAACCCCCAGACGGACTTGACGGCCCGTCGACACGAAATTACGTTAATCGTAATTCAATTACGATAAAAAGAGTGAAACCGCCATGAGCGCCTCTCCTGCCTACCAATCCGGATTCGGCAATGAATTCGCCAGCGAGGCCCTGCCGGGCGCCCTGCCCGTCGGCATGAACTCGCCGCAGCAGGTGCCGCTCGGCCTCTACGCCGAGCAGTTCTCCGGCACGGCATTCACCGTCCCGCGCAGCGAGGCTCGGCGCACCTGGATGTATCGCATCCGCCCGTCGGCCGCGCACCCGCGCTTCGAGCGCCTGGAGCGGCAGATCACCGGCACTGCCCTCGGCCCGGTCACGCCCAACCGCCTGCGCTGGAACAGCTTCGCGACGCCCGAGGAGCCTACCGACTTCGTCGACGGCCTGCTATGCATGGCCGCCAACGCCGAAGCCGAGGCCTGCAGCGGTGTCAGCCTGTACGCCTACCGTGCCAACATCTCGATGCGCCGGGTATTCTTCAACGCCGACGGCGAGCTGTTGATCGTGCCCCAGGCCGGCCGCCTGCGCCTGGTCACCGAGCTGGGCGTTCTCGAGGTGGAGCCGCTGGAAATCGCCGTAATCCCGCGCGGCATGCGCCTGCGTATCGAACTGCTGGGCGCCGAGGCCGCGGGCTACGTGGCGGAAAACCACGGCGCCGCGCTGCGCCTGCCCGACCTCGGCCCCATCGGCAGCAACGGCCTGGCCAACGCCCGCGACTTCCTCGCCCCGGTGGCGCACTACGAAGACGTGGACGGCCCGGTGCAACTGGTACAGAAGTTCCTCGGCGAACTCTGGGCCACCCAGCTCGACCACTCGCCGCTGGACGTGGTTGCCTGGCACGGCAACAACGTGCCCTACAAGTACGATCTGCGCCGCTTCAACACCATCGGCTCGATCAGCTACGACCACCCGGATCCGTCCATCTTCACCGTGCTGACCTCGCCCAGCGACACCCACGGCATGGCCAACATGGACTTCGTGATCTTCCCGCCGCGCTGGATGGTGGCCGAGAGCACCTTCCGCCCGCCGTGGTTCCACCGCAACCTGATGAACGAGTTCATGGGACTGATCCAGGGCGTGTACGACGCCAAGGCCGACGGCTTCGTTCCCGGCGGTGCCTCGCTGCACAACTGCATGAGCGCACACGGCCCGGATAACGCCACCACCGTGCAGGCCATCGCCGCCGACCTCAAACCCCACAAGATCGACAAGACCATGGCCTTCATGTTCGAGACCGGCCGCGTGCTGCGCCCCAGCCGCTTCGCCCTCGACTGCCCGCAGCTGCAGCGTGACTACGACGCCTGCTGGAAGGGCATGCAGAAGACCTTCGCCCCCTCCTCGGAGCAATGAAATGAGCGTCTCCCACCCCGCACACAGCTGGATCGAATCGGCCAACGGCCATCCGGACTTTCCCCTGCAGAACCTTCCGCTGGGCGTGTTCAGCCCGCCGGGCGACTCGCCCCGCGGCGGCGTTGCCATCGGCGACTATATCTTCGACCTGAAGACCGCCTGCGAGACTGGCCTGTTCCACGGCGCCGCCCACCAGGCCGCGCTGGTGGCCAGCGGCGACAGCCTGAACGCCTTCTTCGCCCTGGGCGGCACTGCGCGTCGCACCCTGCGTGACGCGCTGATCCACCTGCTCAGCGAAGGCAGCAGCGAACAGAAGCGAATGGAACACCTGGGAGCCGCGCTGCTCAAGCCCCAGGCCGCGTGCCGCATGCACCTGCCGGCCAAGGTGGGCGACTACACCGACTTCTACGTCGGCATCCACCACGCCCAGAACGTCGGCAAGCTGTTCCGCCCGGACAACCCGCTGCTGCCCAACTACAAGTACGTGCCCATCGGCTACCACGGCCGCGCGTCCACCATCGTGCCGTCGGGCACCGAGGTTCGCCGCCCCAATGGCCAGACACTGCCCGCCGGCGTCGACGTACCTGTGTTCGGCCCCTGCGCGCGGATGGACCTGGAGCTGGAACTGGGCATCTGGATCGGCCAGGGCAACGACCAGGGCAAGGCCATCCCGATCAACGCCGCCTCCGGCCATATCGCTGGCTTCTGCCTGCTCAACGACTGGTCGGCGCGTGACGTGCAGGCCTGGGAATACCAGCCGCTGGGGCCATTCCTGTCGAAAAGCTTCGCCACCACCGTGTCGCCCTGGGTGGTCACTGCCGAGGCGCTGGAGCCGTTCCGCGTTGCCCAGCCCGCCCGCCCGGAGGGTGACCCGCAGCCGCTGCCGTACCTGTACGACGAAGGTGACCAGCAGCGCGGCGCCCTGGATATCGAACTGGAAGTCCTGCTGCACACCGCGCGCATGCGCCGCGAACACCAGTCCCCGGAGCGCATCGCCCTGAGCAACACGCTGAACATGTACTGGACCGTCGCCCAGATGGTGGCGCACCACAGCGTCAACGGCTGCCGCCTGCAAGCGGGCGACCTGTTCGGTTCCGGCACCCTCTCCGGTGAAACCCCGGACAGCTTCGGCAGCCTGCTGGAGCTCACCGGCGGCGGCAAGCAGCCGATGGTCCTGGCCAACGGCGAGGAACGACGCTTCCTTGAAGACGGCGACGAGATCATCCTCCGCGCCCGCTGCCGCCGCGACGGCCATGCCTCCATCGGCTTCGGCGAGTGCCGCGGGCGGATTCTGCCGGCCCACTGACGCCATACTTCCCTGTAGGAGCGGGCCATGCCCGCGATCGCGCCCATGGGGCGCTCCTACAGGGTGATCCCCTGAATCCCGCACAAAAAAACGGGCCCGAAGGCCCGCTGCTAAACGAGGGTGTTGCTCTCACTATCAATCAGTGCGCGATGCACACCGACTTGATCTCGGTATAGGCCTCGACCACGGCGCGGCCGAACTCGCGGCCCATGCCAGACTGCTTCACGCCGCCAAAGGGCATGCTCGGATCGAGCAGCACGTGGGCGTTGACCCACACGGTGCCGGACTCGATGCGCGGGACCATGTTCATCGCCTTGGACAGGTCGTTGGTCCACAGGCTCGCGCCCAGGCCGTACTCGCTGTCGTTGGCCATCTCGATGGCCTGCTCGTCCTCGTCGAACGGCAGGACCGCCAGCACAGGGCCGAACACTTCGTCACGGGCCACAGCCATCTGCATGGTCACGTCGGCCAGTACGGTGGGCTGCACGTAGAAGCCAGTACCACCGACCTGCTCGCCACCGCAGACGATGCGCGCACCCTGCTCACCGGCGCGGGCAATGTGATTGAGCACACTGCGCTGCTGCTTGGCGGAGACCAGCGGGTTGATCTGCGCGGTCGGGTCCATGCCTTCACCCAGGCTCATGCCGGCGACGGCGGCGGCCAGCTTTTCGACGAACTCATCGTAGCGCGAACGATGCACGTAGAAGCGCGACGCCGCGGCGCAGACCTGACCGTTGTTCAGCAGGCCGCCCAGCAGCGCGCCTTGCACGGCGTTGTCGATGTTGGCGTCGGCGAGGACGATCATCGGGTTCTTGCCGCCCAGTTCCAGGGCGAAGCGGGTCATGTTCTGCACCGCGGCCAGGCCGACGCTGCGACCCACCGCGGTGGAGCCGGTGAAGGAGACCTTGTTGACCAGCTTGTGGCTGGCCAGGCCGCCACCGATGCGCGGGCCGTCGCCTGTCACCAGGTTGAACACGCCGGCCGGTACGCCGGCCTCGAACGCCAGTTCGGCCAGGCGCAGGGCGGTCAGCGGGGTTTCCGAGGCGGGCTTGATCACCACGCTGTTGCCGGTCGCCAGCGCCGGGATCAGCTTCCACACGGCGATCATCAGCGGGAAGTTCCACGGCACGATGCCGGCGACCACACCCAGCGGCTCGCGGCGGGTGTAGGCGGTGAACTTGGCGCCGGGCGGCAGCGGAATCGAGACGTTCAGCGACTGGCCTTCGATCTTGGTCGCCCAGCCGGCCATGTAGCGCATGAACTCGACGGTGGCACCCACGTCGAGCATGCGCGAGATGTTGATCGACTTGCCCTGGCTGAGGGTTTCCAGCTGGGCCAGTTCCTCGCCGTTGGCTTCCACGAGGTCGGCGAAGCGCAGCAGGATGCGCTCGCGGTCGGCCGGACGCAGGTCCGCCCAGACACGGGATTTGTAGGCAGCCTGGGCGGATTGCACGGCGCGATCAAGCAGGTCGGTGTCGATGTCCGCGACACTGGAAATCGCCTGGCCAGTGGCCGGGTTCAGCACCTCGGTGCGAGCGCCCTCGGGCACCACCCAGGCGCCGTCGATGAAGCAGCCGTGCTTGCGCGCCAGGAAGGCAGTGACCTGAGGCAGGGTCTGTGTGACGTTCATGGTCTCTCCTGATTGATCAGTGCTGCTGGCTCAGCCAGCAGGTGAGCGCCCGCCGCTCGGCCGCATCGGCCAGGCCTGCGAAGGGCATGTAGGTTCCGGGCACGGCGGCCTGGGGCTGGCTGACGAAGGCATCGAGGTTGTCGCGCGACCAGGCCGCGCCCTTGCCCTTCATCGCCTGGGAATAGCTGAAGCCGGCGAGCGATCCGGCCATGCGGCCGACCACGCCATGCAGGTTGGGACCCATCATGCCGGGGCCGTCGGCCTTGGCGGTGTGGCAGATCGAGCAGTCACGGGCGAACACGGTTTCGCCCTGCTGGGCATCGTTCGCCGGGCATTCGCCAGCGAAGGCCAGGACCGGTTGCAGCAGCGCGCCGGCCAGCAGCAGGCCGAGGGCGCCGAATCGGAGCTTGTTGCGG
This sequence comes from uncultured Pseudomonas sp., assembly GCA_966191535.1. Taxonomy (GTDB): domain Bacteria; phylum Pseudomonadota; class Gammaproteobacteria; order Pseudomonadales; family Pseudomonadaceae; genus Pseudomonas. The sequence goes on from CBIGPF010000022.1 coordinate 43,852, forward strand.
GACATCGGAAAATCACCTTCGAGTACAGCTTGCGGCCGGGTGGCGCGCGTCATCGAAGGTGATTGTTGCCAGCACCGCAGGCGAGGGTCTTTTCCTCTGTGCCAGACGTGTTGGCGGGAGTGCCAGGATGGCGCTCAGGTGACGAAGGTCATGGCGGGAAAGCGTTCGCGAGCAAGCTCGCTCCTACGAAGAGCGGCTGCTGCGTAACCGGGGGCCTGTAGGAGCGAGCTTGCTCGCGAACCCGCCTGGCGTAGGAGCCGGCAATAAGCAGCATGGGTATCACTTGCGGCACGAGGCCGCCAGGTATCGCCATCACCAAAAGAATCAGTTGGCGTAACGCTTGCGGTACTCGCCCGGCGACACCCCGAAGCGGCCCTTGAAGGCCGTGGAGAAGTAGCTCGAATCGGAGAAGCCCCAGGCGTACCCGAGCGCCGACAGCTTCTGCTCGAACTGGGCGTTGCGCAGGGTCTCGGCGCAGAAGTCCAGGCGACGGTTCTTGATGTACTGCGCCACCACCAGGCCCTTCTTGGCGAACATGCGGTACAGGCCGCGCACCGAGATGCCCACTTCACGGGCAATCAGCTCCGGACAGAGTTCTTCGGCGCCGATGTGCTGATCGATGAAGGCCGTGGCCTTGCGGAACATGCGTTCGTGGTTGTCCTGCTCGGCGTCCTGGCTGGCCAGTGCCGGGCGCAACAGGGTCACCAGGGCATCCAGGGTCGCCTCGCTTTCCAGCATGCCGAGGCTTTCCTGCTGGCTGGTCTCGACGATCAGGCGGTTGGCGAGCACGGCGATCGGCGAACTGGCCGGGATCTTCGACGCACAGGTCACTTCGGACATGCGCAGGCCGCGTTCGATCACCTGGCGCGGCAGGATCAGCGAGAGCTGCCGGGACTCCTCCAGGTAGGTCATGTCGCTGGGCCGGCTGGCATCGATCAGGCTGATGTCGCCACGCGACAGCTCCACGCGGTTGTCGCCCTGCTCCAGGCGCGAGCGCCCTTCGAGCTGGAACACCGCGTAATAGTGCCCGCCGGCGCTGGAGCCGACTTCCTTGCTGGTCCGGTACAGGTGCACCTGGGCCATGTCGACCACGCTGAGCTTGATCGCGCCGCCCTGGTATTCGCGCAACCGTCCATGGAACTGGGGGCCGAGGGTACGCGCATCGAAACGACCGCACGCCCGGTTGACTTGTCCCAGCCACGCCTCGAAAGCGTCATCCCTCAATGTCGATGAAGAATTCATGACCTGCAAAGCCTCACACGCATTGTTTGTTGTTATTCAGCGACGGCCTCCAGGGCCTGTCGTCATCGTTCGCGGCCGCCCTCTATTACGGAAGGTCACGCCACGCTGTCCCCGCCCAGCAACCGCAGCGCTGCAAAGCGGGAGGCATTTTTCACGCCAACTCCTGTCAGTTCAATCCGCCGAAGCGCTTGTAGAAGCTTTCGCCGACGTCCGGTAGCGGGCCGTCGGCGGTCTCCAGGTTGCGATTCAGCCAGTCCTCGGCCTTGGCGTGGATCAGTCGGTAGATGTTGCGGCACAGCTGCCGCGCCGCGCGCCCTTCCCAATCACCCGGCAGCAGTTCGTCGGGCAATTGTGGGTCACGCAGGAGCAACCGGCGGTATTCGTGGATCAACAGGGTGCGCGCCAGGAAGCAATCCTCCGGGCGCAGCTGGTCCTGCTCGCGCAGTGCTTGCCAGAGCGGGCGGAACAGCTGGATGAATTCGCTGTAGTGCTGGCCAAGCTCGTCGATCTTCCAGCTCTCGCGCACTTGCATGCGCATGGCGCGAGAGGCCAGGACGTCCTGGGCACGGGTTTCGAACACGATGCAGTCGTCGGCCACGTCGAGGTCCTGCAGGGTCGCCATGACATCGCTGCGGTCAGCACGCGGGCAGGCCATGACGGTCGGCGAAATGGCGCCGAAGCCTTGCCATTCCAGCTCCTCGCGGACCTGCTTGCGCTTGTCGGCGGCGATCTGCGAGAGCATCACCAGGGTCCAGGAACCGTCCCAGGCCGGCAGGCTGGAGCTGTAGACGCGCTTGAAGGCCTTCTCGAAACGCCGCCGGCCGGTGCCGGTCAGGCTGTAATAGCTGCGTCGGCCGACCTTCTCGGCGGTCAGCCAGTCTTCCTTGGTCAGGCGGAAGATCGAGGTGCGGATCAGCCGCTCGTTGATGCCGAAGGGCTCCAGCAGATTGATCAGGCTGCCCAGCCAGACGGTACCGCCGTGGGGTTCGATGGCATCGCCATACAGGGTGATGATCAGCGAGCTGGCGCGGATCGGCGTCTGTTCCTGGAAGCGATTGATCAGCTGATTCAGCGGTGCTAGAGCGGTCATGGCACGTTGCGCAGTCGAAGGAGCGGCGACTATACCTGCCCGCCGCACCGCCTGGCCATTGGAGCGAACCCCAGTACTCATGCGCCCTTCCCTACCCCTGCCCCGACTTTGGGCCGGAAACCGGAATCGCCCAGGCGCGGGCGCTCTGCTTCTATTTCCGCCAGCGGCTGGCATTCCACCAGGCTGGTGATGCAGCGCTTGGCCAGGGCCTGGTACTCCTCGGTACCGCGGCGCTTCCAGGCGATCTCTTCGTCGCTCAGGCTGCGTTTGACGCTGGCCGGCGCGCCCATCACCAGGCTTTGCGGCGGGCAGTCGAACTTGGCCTTGACGAAGGCGGCGGCTGAAACGATGGAGCGCGCGCCGATCTGCGCGTAATCCATCACCACGGCGTTCATCCCCACCAGGGCATCCTCGCCGATACGGCAACCGTGCAACACCGCGCCGTGGCCGATGTGGCCGTTGCGTTCGACGACGGTGTCGCTGTCCGGGAAGCCGTGCATGACGCAGGTGTCCTGAAGGTTCGCGCCTTCTTCGAGGACGATCCTGCCGAAATCGCCACGCAGCGCCGCCAGCGGGCCGACATAGCAGCCAGGGCCGACAATGACGTCGCCGATCAGGACGGCGGTAGGATGGACATAGGCGGTCGGGTGGACGACCGGGCGCACGCCTTCGAGGCTGTAGCAGGGCATCGGGTTCTCCTGCGGCACCACCGGCAATTCGGCATCACCGCACAAAGCGATTTGTTCTTCTGCAAATTTTGTATCACATCAAGGCAAGTACCTCCAATCTAAATCTGACGTATCACTTCAGGACGACCCCAGTGGGACGGTAGAAAGGCTGGTAAATCCAGTAAATACGCGACACACAGGACTGCTTCCAACCACCCCTGGCATCTACCCGATGGCACCGGCAGAAATACTTTAGACACGCGATTCAACTTTTGTAGTTGTTTTTCCGTATCGCTTTAGGCCTATACTGCGGAAAGGCCGGAGACGGGCAGCGCCTGCCTCCCATAATTCCAATACAGCCGGCCCTGTAGCCGCGCGTGCAGCCTGAGGACGATGTCATGCCTCGCACCCTTGCCGTTCAGATGCCTGAAGCGGGCGTCCGCCTGATCACCCTGCAGCGCCCCGAGGCGCTCAATGCACTGAACACCGAACTGCTCGGCGAACTGGCCGCCGAACTCGACGCCGCCGAGCAGGACAGCGAAACCCGCGCCGTGGTGCTGACCGGCAGCCGCAAGGCCTTCGCCGCCGGAGCCGACATCAAGGAAATGGCCGAGCGCGACCTGGTCGGCATCCTCAATGACCCGCGCGTCGGCTACTGGCAGCGCATCGCCGCCTTCTCCAAACCGCTGATCGCCGCCGTCAACGGCTTCGCTCTGGGTGGCGGCTGCGAGCTGGCCATGCACGCCGATATCCTCGTCGCGGGCGAAGACGCACGCTTCGGACAGCCCGAAATCAACCTCGGCATCATGCCCGGCGCCGGCGGCACCCAACGCCTGCTGCGCGCCGTGGGCAAGCCGCTGGCGATGCAGATGGTGCTTACCGGCGAGGCCATCGACGCCCGCCACGCCCAGCGCGCCGGCCTGGTCAGCGAAGTCACCCAACCCGAATTCACCGTCGAGCGCGCCCTGCAGATTGCCCGCAGCATCGCCGCCAAGGCGCCGCTGGCCGTGCGCCTGGCCAAGGAAGCGCTGCTCAAGGCGCAGGACACCGACCTCGCCAGCGGTCTGCGCTTCGAACGCCACGCCTTCACCCTGCTGGCCGGCACCGCCGACCGCGACGAAGGCATCCGCGCCTTCCAGGAAAAGCGCAAGCCCGCCTACCAGGGCTGCTGAACCTCCCCATTTTTACCGGCCATAGCCTGCCCATTGCTGGAGCGAGTCCGCCCATGAACTTCGAGCACATCCTGTTTTCCATCGAGGACGGCGTCGCCCTCCTCAGCCTGAACCGCCCGGAGCAGCTCAACAGCTTCAACGCCGCCATGCATGGCGAAGTGCGCGAGGCGCTCAAGCAGGCCCGGCAGAATCCGGATGCCCGCGTCCTGCTACTGACCGGGGAAGGCCGTGGCTTTTGCGCGGGCCAGGACCTGTCCGACCGCAACGTCGCTCCCGGCGCGGAAGTACCGGACCTCGGCCAGTCCATCGAACAGTTCTACAACCCGCTGATCCGCACCCTGCGCGACCTGCCGATGCCGGTCATCTGCGCCGTCAACGGCGTGGCCGCCGGCGCTGGCGCCAATATCCCGCTGGCCTGCGACCTGGTACTGGCGGCGCGTTCGGCCAGCTTTATCCAGGCCTTCTGCAAGATCGGCCTGATCCCCGATTCCGGTGGCACCTGGACGCTGCCGCGCCTGGTCGGCATGGCCCGCGCCAAGGCGCTCGCACTGCTGGGCAATCGCCTGAGTGCCGAACAGGCCGAGCAATGGGGACTGATCTACCAGGTGGTGGATGACGCCAGCCTGCGCGAGGAAGCCCTCAAGCTCGCTCGCCACCTGGCCACCCAGCCAACCTACGGCCTGGCGCTGATCAAGCGCAGCCTGAACGCCAGCCTGAACAACAGCTTCGACGAGCAACTGGAGCTGGAACGCGACCTGCAGCGTCTCGCCGGCCGCAGCGAGGACTACCGCGAGGGCGTGTCTGCCTTCATGGAAAAACGCACTCCCAGCTTCAAGGGCCGCTGATCCATGAGCGCACTTTCGAAAGACGCAAAAGTCGCGGTGATCGGCGCCGGCGCCATGGGCGCGGGCATCGCCCAGGTCGCTGCGCAAGCCGGCCACCCGGTAAAGCTCTACGACAACCGCCCGGGCGCCGCCGCCCAGGCCATTGACGGCATCGACCGCCAGCTCGGCCGCCTGGTCGAGAAAGGCAAGCTCGACGGCGCCGCCCGCAGCGCCATCGTCGCGCGCCTGCAACCGGTGGAAGCCATCGAGGCGCTGGCCGATTCGAAGCTGGTGATCGAAGCCATCGTCGAGAACCTGGAGGTCAAGCGCAGCCTGTTCCAGCAGTTGGAAGCGCTGTGCGCCGAGGACTGCATTCTCGCCAGCAACACCTCGTCGCTATCCATCACCAGCCTCGCCGCCGGCCTCGAGCGCCCGCAGCAAGTGATCGGCATGCACTTCTTCAACCCGGCGCCGCTGATGGCACTGGTGGAAGTCGTCTCCGGCCTCGCCACCGATCCGGCGCTGGCCGACAGCCTGTATGCCACCTCGCTGGTCTGGGGCAAGAAACCGGTTCACACCAAATCCACGCCCGGCTTCATCGTCAACCGCGTGGCGCGCCCCTTCTATGCCGAGAGCCTGCGCCTGCTCCAGGAGGGCGCCGCTGATTGCGCGACGCTAGATGCGCTGATGCGCGATGCCGGGGGCTTCCGCATGGGCGCCTTCGAGCTGACCGACCTGATTGGCCACGACGTCAACTACGCCGTCACCTGCTCGGTGTTTGCCGCCTACTACGGCGACTTCCGCTTCCAGCCCTCACTGATCCAGAAGGAACTGGTGGACGCCGGCCGCCTCGGTCGCAAGAGTGGCCGGGGTTTCTACGATTACGCCGAAGGCGCCGAGCGCCCGCAGCCGGCGAGCCTGAGCAGTACCGCCAGCGTCACCTCGTGCGTACTGGAAGGTGATCTGGGCGTCGCCCAGCCACTGGTGCAGCGCCTGAAAGAGGCCGGTATCGAGATCACCCAGCGTGCCGGCAGCGGCCTGCTGCGGGTCGGTGATGCGGTGATCGCCCTGTCCGATGGCGGCCTCGCCAGCCAGCGCGCCAGGGAAGATGGTCTGCGCAACCTTGTGCTGATCGACCTCGCACTCGATTACAGCAAGGCATCGCGCCTGGGCATTTCCATCTCGGCCGATACCACGCCCGAAGCCCTCGACCAGGTCGTCGCCCTGCTCGCCAAGGCCGGCATCGCCGCCAGCCGCCTGAGCGACACGCCCGGCCTCGCCGTGCTGCGTACCGTCGCCATGCTCGCCAACGAAGGCGCCGATGCGGTGCTGCAAGGCGTGGGCAACTCTGCCGACATCGACCTCGCCATGCGCGCCGGCGTGAACTACCCGCAGGGCCCACTGGCCTGGGCCGGACAGATCGGCATCGGCAAGGTGCTGCGCGTGCTCGACAACCTGCAGGCCGCCTACGGCGAGGACCGCTATCGCCCGTCCCTGCTGCTGCGTCGCCTGCATGCCGAAGGAAGCCATTTCCATGACTGACGCCACCCAGCTGGCCCGCGACTGCGCCGAAGCCATGTACGAACGCGACCAGGCCACCCGCCGCATGGGCATCCAGTTGCTGGATGCCGGCCCGGGCAGCGCGAAGCTGTCGATGCGCGTGCGCGAGGACATGATCCAGGGCCACGGCACCTGCCACGGCGGCTACCTGTTCGCCCTGGCCGACTCGGCATTCGCCTTTGCCTGCAACAGCTACAACGACGCCACCGTCGCCATCGGCTGCAGCATCGATTACGTGGCGCCGGCCCGCGAAGGCGACGAACTGATCGCCAGCGCCTCCGAGCAGAGCCGCAGCGGCCGCACCGGCAACTACGACGTGCGCATCGAGAACTGCCAGGGCCAGCTGATCGCCCTGTTCCATGGCAAATCCTACAAAGTGCGCGGCACCGTGCTGGCGCAGGAGACCTCCGAATGAGCGATATGACCGACGCCCTGATCATCGACGCCGTGCGCACGCCCATCGGCCGCTACGCCGGCGCCCTGTCCGGCGTGCGCGCCGACGACCTCGCGGCGATCCCGATGAAGGCCCTGATGCAGCGCCACCCGGAGCTGGACTGGAGCGCCATCGACGACGTGATCTTCGGTTGCGCCAACCAGGCCGGCGAAGACAACCGCAACGTCGCCCACATGGCCTCGCTGCTGGCCGGCCTGCCGGTGACAGTACCCGGCACTACGCTGAACCGCTTGTGCGGCTCGGGCCTGGATGCCATCGGCAGCGCCGCGCGCGCCCTGCGCTGCAATGAAGCCGGGCTGATGCTGGCCGGCGGCGTGGAATCCATGTCTCGCGCGCCTTTCGTCATGGGCAAGTCGGAGCAGGCCTTCGGCCGCAGCGCGGAGATCTTCGACACCACCATCGGCTGGCGTTTCGTCAACAAGCTGATGAAGCAGCAGTTCGGCATCGACTCCATGCCCGAGACGGCGGAGAACGTCGCCGAGCAGTTCAACGTCAGCCGCGCCGACCAGGACGCCTTTGCTCTGCGCAGCCAGCACAAGGCCGCCGCCGCACAAGCCAACGGTCGCCTGGCGAAGGAAATCGTCCCGGTGGAAATCCCCCAGCGCAAAGGTCCGGCCAAAGTCGTCGAGCAGGATGAACACCCGCGCGGCGATACCACCCTGGAGCAACTGGCCAAGCTCGGCACGCCGTTCCGCGAAGGCGGCAGCGTCACCGCCGGCAACGCCTCGGGCGTCAACGACGGCGCCTGCGCCCTGCTGCTGGCGACCCCGGCCGCCGCCGCGCGTCACGGCCTGAAGGCCCGCGCGCGCGTGGTAGCCATGGCCACTGCCGGCGTCGAGCCGC
>CBIGPF010000023.1:0-50327 GCA_966191535.1 uncultured Pseudomonas sp.
TTCTGGTTGATGATGGCGTCGATGGCCAGAGCGGTTTTACCGATCTGACGGTCACCGATGATCAGCTCGCGCTGGCCACGGCCAACCGGGATCATGGCGTCGACCGACTTGTAACCGGTCTGAACCGGCTGGTCTACCGACTTACGCCAGATCACGCCCGGTGCCACTTTCTCGACTGCGTCGGTCAGCTTGGCATCGATCGGGCCTTTGCCATCGATCGGGTTACCCAGAGCATCGACAACGCGACCCAGCAGTTCCGGACCAACCGGGACTTCCAGGATGCGGCCGGTGCACTTGGCATTCATGCCTTCTTTGAGGTCCTGGTATTCACCCAGTACCACAGCACCGACGGAGTCTTGCTCCAGGTTCAGCGCCATACCGTAGACGCCGCCCGGGAATTCGATCATCTCGCCGTACATGACGTCGGCCAGACCGAAGATGCGCACGATGCCATCGGAAACACTGACGATGGTGCCTTCGTTGCGCGCTTGCGAGGCGACATCGAGTTTCTCGATGCGCCCCTTGATGATTTCACTAATTTCGGAAGGATTGAGTTGCTGCATGCCGCTGCCCCTTCAAACTCAAGATTTCAACGCTTCGGCCAGTTTCGCGATTTTGCCGCGCACCGAGCCATCGATTACCAAGTCACCGGCGCGAATTACCACGCCGCCGATCAAGCTCGCGTCTTCCGACGCATGAAGTCGCACTTCGCGACTGAGCCGGGCGCTGAGAGCCTTGGCGAGTTTGTCCTGCTGTTCCTGGTCCAGGGCGAAGGCACTGGTGACCTCGACCTCGACCAGCTTTTCCTGCTCGGCCTTGAGTTGCTCGAACATCACGAAGATGGTCGGCAGTAGGTCGAGCCGCTTGTTTTCAGCCACAGTCCGGACGAAGTTCTGGGCCGGAGCATTGAGCTTGTCGCCACACACGTCGATCAGCGCGTCAGCCTTGGCTGCCGCGGTCAGCTGGGGCTCCTTGAGCAGCTGGCGCACGGTGTCGTCCCGCGACACTGCAGCCAGCACACCCAGAGCAGCGGACCAGTCGGCCAGTTGCTGATGAGCCTGGGCGTACTCGAAAGCCGCCTTCGCGTATGGACGAGCCAATGTGGTCAGTTCTGCCATATCGCCCTCTGCTTAGATCTCGGCGGCCAGTTGATCAACCAGCTGCTTTTGCGCGTTGGCATCGATCGAAGCACCCAGGATCTTCTCGGCGCCGGAGACAGCCAGGGCACCCACTTGGGCACGCAGGGCGTCTTTGACGCTGTTGAGTTCCTGTTCGATCTGGGCCTTGGCCTGGGCGATCATTCGATCACCTTCGGCACGGGCCTGATCACGGGCTTCGTCAACGATCTGGTTAGCGCTCTTCTTCGCCTGCTCGATGATTTCGGCTGCTTGAGCCTTGGCTTCGCGCAGTTGCTGACCCGCTTTCTCGTGAGCCAGTTCCAGGTCACGAGCCGCGCGGTTGGCAGCGTCCAGGCCGTCGGCGATCTTCTTCTGACGCTCATGCAGAGCCGCAATGACCGGAGGCCATACGAACTTCATGCAGAACAGGACGAAGATGGCGAACGCGATGGCCTGGCCGATCAGAGTTGCATTAATGTTCACGCCAATACCTCGCTCGTTCGTTGTTCAGTCACAGATTTCCGCTGTTCGGAAATTAGTGGGCAACCTGAGCAATGAACGGGTTAGCGAAGGTGAAGAACAGAGCGATACCAACGCCGATCATGGTCACGGCGTCGAGCAGGCCGGCGACGATGAACATTTTGACCTGCAGCATCGGAACCATTTCCGGCTGGCGAGCAGCGCCTTCCAGGAACTTGCCGCCCAGCAGGCCGAAGCCGATGGCGGTACCCAGAGCGCCCAGACCGATCAGCAGAGCAACGGCGATAGCAGTGAGTCCAACTACAGTTTCCATTTTTCCTCCCGACTTTTTTGTCGTGTTGGTTAAAGGTGAAGCAAGTTAAGGTGGTGAAGCTCTTCTTTCACCCCCTCCCATCAGGGAAGGGGCGTACAGAATCTTTGGATCAGTGGCTGTCTTCGTGCGCCATCGACAGGTAGACGATGGTCAGCATCATGAAGATGAAGGCCTGCAGGGTGATGATCAGGATGTGGAACACGGCCCACGCCCAGTTCAGCACAACGCCCATGCCGCCCAGCCAGAGGATGCCGGAACCGAACATCACGGCGATCAGGATGAAGATCAGCTCGCCGGCGTACATGTTGCCGAACAGACGCAGAGCCAGGGAGACCGGCTTGGCGATCAGGGTCACGAACTCCAGCAGGAAGTTCACCGGGATCAGGATGATCTGAACCACGACGTTCTTGCTGTTGAACGGGTGCAGGGTCAGTTCGCCGAGGAAGCCACCGATGCCCTTGACCTTGATGCTGTAGAAGATGATCAGCGCGAACACTGCGATCGACATGCCGAAGGTGGCGTTCGGATCGGTGGTGGCCACGGCGCGGAAGAACAGGTGCTCGTTACCGGTGACCGCCTGAGCCGCGAGCGGCAGGAAGTCCACGGGCACCAGGTCGATCAGGTTCATCAGGAAGATCCAGACGAACACGGTCAGCGCCAGCGGTGCGATGAGCGGGTTACGGCCGTGGAAGGTGTCCTTCACGCTGCCGTCGACGAACTCCACGAGAACTTCGACGAAGTTCTGCAGGCCGCCAGGTTGACCGCTGGTGGCCTTCTTGGCTGCCATGCGGAAGATAAGGATGAACACCAGGCCGAGGAATACGGACCAGCCCAGGGTATCAACGTGGAATGCCCAGAAGCCCATTTCCTTGGCTTGTTCGGCGGTGTGGGCGAACCCCCAGGAACCATCCGGCAGACGACCCAGAGTCAGGTTCTGCAAGTGGTGCTGGATGTAACCCGAAGCGCTTTCTGCTGCCATGTTTGCCTCAATCGCTCTAAGGTCTTGTAAATGTGTTTCGCATCAGCAGGGGTGCAAACCAGCTGACCGCGAGGGTCAGCAGGTAGAGGCCGAACAGCGCCAGGGGCGCCAGGGGCTTCACACCTGCAAACGTCAGTGCAAAGAGCACTGCCGTCAAAATCAGTTTTCCCGCCTCACCGGCATAAAAGGACCGGACTATCAGCTGGGCAGAACGCGCACCGCTGTAACGGAACGCCTTGCGAGCAAAGTACAGATTCGGCAACCACGCAATCAGGCCTCCGAGCAATCCGGAATAGCCTACGACCGATCCCCGGGCAAACCACAGGGCTGCTGCACCGATAAGCAGCACTACCAGTTGGACGAGCAACAGGCTGAACGCCGGTTGACGATGGAAGGGCAAACGATTGGGCTTGCTGGGTTCCATCTCTAGCTCACAGTCCTCTGGTGTCGGCTTCACAAATCAACAACTTGGCATACTTTGTGCCGACAAAATTGCGCGCAGAGTATAGGGGGCGCCGCATACCCATTCAACCGTCGGGTAGTGATTTCCGACGACCCCTACATACTACGTTCGTATCAGCGTATGTGGGCGAGGACGCCCTGAAGCTCGTCGAGGGAGTTGTAGCGGATCACCAACTGTCCCTTGCCCTTCTGCCCATGGCGAATCTGCACCGGAGCGCCCAGGCGCTCGGCCAGGCGCTGTTCCAGGCGGCTGATGTCCGGATCGGTCCTGACCGCTTTGACAGGTTCCTCCGGGGCATTGAGCCACTGGCGCACCAGTGCTTCGGTCTGACGCACCGTGAAGCCGCGTGCGACAACATGTCGCGCACCTTCAACCTGCCGATTCTCCGGCAGTCCGAGCAGGGCACGGGCGTGTCCCATTTCCAGGTCGCCATGTGACAGCAGCGTCTTGATCTCGTCCGGCAGGGCGATCAGGCGCAGCAGGTTGGCTACGGTTACGCGGGATTTGCCCACGGCGTCGGCCACCTGTTGCTGGGTCAACTGGAACTCCTGCTGCAGACGCTGCAGCGCGGCGGCTTCCTCGATGGGATTGAGATCCTCGCGCTGGATGTTCTCGATCAGCGCCATTGCGATGGCAGCTTCGTCCGGCACTTCGCGGACCATGGCCGGGATCTTGTCCAGGCCGGCCTGCTGGCTGGCACGCCAGCGGCGTTCGCCAGCGATGATCTCGTAGCGACCCTTGTCGATCGGGCGTACCACGATCGGCTGCATCACGCCCTGGGCCTTGATGGACTGGGCGAGTTCTTCCAGGGCCTGCGGGTCCATGTCGCGACGGGGCTGGTATTTGCCGCGCTGGATCAGGTCCAGCGGCAGGTGTTGCAGCTCCTTGCTGTCCACCTGAACGGCTTCTTCCTGCATCGTAGCGGCGCTGGAGCCACTGAGCAGGGCATCCAGCCCGCGTCCGAGACCTCGTTTCTTGGCGGCCATGCGGGTTCCTTAATCTCTTAGGCGGGGGCGGTGGTGCGGGCGGCGCGCTGACGGCGCACCAGCTCGCCGGCCAGCGCCAGGTAGGCGAGGGCACCGCGGGATTGCTTGTCGTAGACCAGCGCCGGCATGCCGAAGCTGGGCGCCTCGGCCAGTCGCACGTTGCGCGGGATCACGGTGGTGTAGAGCTTGTCGCCGAAATGCTCCTGCAGCTGCGCGCTGACATCGTTGGTCAGGCTGATGCGCGGGTCGTACATGGTGCGCAGCAGCCCCTCGATCTTCAGAGCCGGGTTCAGCCGCTCGGCGATGCGCTGGATGCTGTTCATCAGGTCGGTCAGGCCTTCCAGTGCGTAATACTCGCACTGCATCGGGATGATCACGCCGTCCGAAGCGGACAGGGCGTTGACCGTCAGCATCGACAGCGACGGCGGGCAGTCGATGAGAATGAAGTCGTAGTTTTCGCGAATCGGCGCCAGGGCATGGCGCAGACGATGTTCCTTCATGTCCATTTCCAGCAGCACCACTTCCGCCGCGGTGAGGTCGCGGTTGGCGGGAAGCAGCTGGTAGCCGCCGTGCTCGGAGAACTGCATGGCCTGCGCCAGGTCGCATTCGCCGGTGAGCACGTCGTAGATGGAATGGTCCAGGGACAACTTATCCACACCGCTGCCGGTGGTGGCGTTGCCCTGTGGATCAAGGTCGATCAGCAGCACGCGTCGCTTGGTGGCGACCAGCGATGCCGCAAGGTTGATACAGGTCGTGGTCTTGCCGACGCCGCCCTTCTGGTTGGCGATCGCGAATACCTTAGCCATGGTTTTCCCCACTCCCCGTCATGCAGTGCGGCGCAGTATCAGCAGATGGCGCTGGCCTTGGCAACCCGGCACCGCCAGAGCGCGTTCGGCTTCGACCCGGAAATCTTCCGGGAGTGCCGCGAGCTCGTCGCTGGGGTGGACGCCTTTCATGGCCAGCCAGTTGGTCTGGGCATCGCCCAGGTGGCGTGTCCAGTTCGTGAAGTCTTCGAGGCTGCTGAACGCGCGGGAAACAATGCCGTTGAACGGCTGCGCGGGCTGGAAGGCCTCTACCCGGCTGTGGATAACCTGCAGGTTGTCGAGCTTGAGTTCCAGCTTCACCTGGGTGAGGAAGCGGGTCTTCTTGCCGTTGCTGTCCAGCAAGGTCAGGGACTTGCCGGGGAACAGGATGGCCAGTGGGATACCGGGCATGCCGCCGCCGCTGCCCACATCCAGCCAACGTTCGCCGCCGGCCGCTTCGAACGACGGGACGATACTCAGGCTGTCGAGCAGGTGGCGGGAGACCATTTCATCTACATCGCGCACGGCGGTGAGGTTGTAGGCCTTGTTCCACTTGGCCAGCAGGGCCAGGTAATCCAGCAGGCGCTGCTGGGTGGCGGCATCGATATCCAGGCCGAGCGTCTGGATGCCACGCGCGAGTTCGTCGGCGTGGCGGGCAGTGACCAGGGACATCAGGCGCTCTGCTCCAGCTGACGACCGGAGGAGCGCTTCTTCAGGTGGATCAGCAACAGGGAGATAGCCGCCGGGGTCACGCCCGGGATGCGGCCGGCCTGACCGAGGGTTTCCGGCCGAGCGTTGCCCAGCTTGAGCTGGATCTCCTTGGACAACCCGGAGATGGACGGGTAGTCGATATCCACAGGCAGGCGAGTGTCTTCGCTGGCCCGCAGGCGAGCGATCTCTTCCTGCTGGCGATCGATGTAGCCCGCGTACTTGGTGCGGATCTCCACCTGTTCGGCAACCTGCGGGTCTTCCGCGCCAGTGCCGGTCACTTCAGCCAGGCTGACGTAATCGATTTCCGGACGTGCCAGCAGGTTCAGCAGGTTGTACTCGTGAGCCAGCGGCGTGCCGAAACGTTCGGCAATGGCATCGCCCTGCGGCGTATTCGGACGAACCCAGGTGCTCTTGAGGCGCTGTTCTTCACGCTCGATGCCTTCGCGCTTGGCTTCGAAGACCGCCCAGCGTTCGTCATCGATCAACCCCAGCTCGCGGCCTTTCTCGGTCAGGCGCAGGTCCGCGTTGTCCTCGCGCAGGATCAGCCGGTATTCGGCGCGCGACGTGAACATGCGGTACGGCTCCTGGGTACCGAGGGTAATCAGGTCGTCGACCAGTACGCCGATGTATGCCTCGTCGCGGCGCGGGCACCAGCTTTCGCGACCCTGCGAGCGCAGCGCGGCGTTGGCCCCGGCGAGCAGGCCCTGGGCGCCGGCTTCTTCGTAGCCGGTGGTGCCGTTGATCTGCCCGGCGAAGAACAGGCCGCCGATGACCTTGGTCTCCAGGCTGTACTTCAGGTCGCGCGGGTCGAAGTAGTCGTATTCGATGGCGTAGCCGGGGCGAACAATGTGTGCGTTCTCCATGCCGCGGATCGAACGGACGATATCCAGCTGCACATCGAAAGGCAGCGAGGTGGAGATGCCGTTCGGGTACAGCTCATGGGTGGTCAGGCCTTCCGGCTCGAGGAAGACCTGATGGCTGTCCTTGTCGGCGAAGCGATGGATCTTGTCTTCGATGGACGGGCAGTAACGCGGGCCTACACCCTCGATCACGCCGGAATACATGGGCGAGCGATCAAGGTTCGACGCGATGATCTCGTGGGTCCGCGCGTTGGTGTGGGTAATCCAGCAACTGACCTGGCGCGGATGCATTTCCTTGGAGCCGAGGAAGGACATCACCGGAATCGGGGTGTCGCCGGGCTGCTCGGTCATCACGCTGAAATCGACACTGCGGCCATCGATGCGCGGCGGAGTGCCGGTCTTCAGGCGGCCGACACGCAGCGGCAACTCGCGCAGGCGGCGCGCCAGGGCGATCGAGGGTGGATCACCGGCACGGCCACCGGAGTAGTTCTCCAGGCCGATGTGGATAAGTCCACCGAGGAACGTACCAGCGGTGAGGACGACGTTATCCGCATGGAATTTCAGACCCATCTGGGTCACGACGCCGCGCACCTGATCCTGTTCGACGATCAGGTCATCACAGGCCTGCTGGAATATCCACAGGTTCGGTTGGTTCTCCAGGATCTCGCGTACGGCTGCCTTGTAGAGAACACGGTCTGCCTGGGCTCGGGTCGCACGGACTGCCGGGCCTTTACGGCTGTTCAACACGCGGAACTGGATGCCGCCTTTATCGGTGGCGAGTGCCATGGCACCGCCCAGCGCATCGATTTCCTTGACCAGATGGCTTTTGCCGATCCCACCAATGGCGGGGTTGCAGCTCATCTGGCCAAGGGTTTCCACATTGTGGGTGAGCAGCAGCGTCTTCACGCCCATGCGTGCAGCCGCTAGTGCGGCCTCTGTGCCGGCATGGCCGCCGCCGATCACGATCACGTCAAAACGGGAAGGGAAATCCACCACGCACCTCGTGCCTGTTGATCAAGGAGAAAGAAGAGAGCCGGACAGTATAGGGGTTAAGGGCTTTCGATTGAAGGCACCTGAACAAAAAATAGCCAATGGGTACTGTTCGCCTCTATAGAAAATAAAAGAGAGGAATCTTTTTAAATCTTTTTAGAGCTTGTGTTTATGTATGGTGAAGCCGTTTTCTGTGGATAACCGTTTGTAGGCCAGAGACAGCAATGCTTTCAGCGCCTAACATCCCTGTGTCGATTCTGTACGGTTGCAGGGGATCTCCCGTGGCTAGCCTGTGGATTAAGTGACATGTTATCAACAGCTGTATTTATCCACTGGTTGAGGCAGGGCTTGTTAACGTATCTGTACGCGACTTTTCCACAAGGTTCACGGATGCCTGTGGAATCTATGTTTTCTGCTCTGTAGGCCCCGTATATAGGGACTCTCCGTGTCTAAATGGCTGTGGATAGTTGGCTCCGGTCAAGAAAGCCGGGCAGCAGGGGGCGCGGTGACGAGACGGACCCGTCACCGGTATGGGAAAGCAGCGTTGTGGATTACTTGCCGATGCAGAAGCTGGAGAAGATGCGTCCCAGCAGGTCGTCCGGCGTGAAGGCCCCTGTAATCTCGCCCAGGGCTTGCTGGGCCTGACGCAGGTCTTCGGCCAGCAACTCGCCTGCGCCGCTCAGGGTGAGCTGTGCGCGGCCGTGCTCGAGGCTGTCGCCAGCCTGGCGGAGGGCCTCCAGGTGGCGACGGCGCGCGCTGAAGCTGCTCTCGGCCGTCTGTTCGAAGCCCATGCAGGCCTTCAGGTGCTCGCGCAGCAGGTCCAGTCCATTGCCGGAACGCGCGGACAGGGTGATGGTAACGTGGCCGTCAGTGCTCTCTTCGAGCCCGATGCTCTCTGTGGATAAATCCGCCTTGTTGCGAATCAGGGTCACGTGAGCCGGGTCTGGCCGGCTGTCGAGGAACTCCGGCCATAAAGCGAAGGGATCGCTGGCTTCCGGCGCGGTGGAGTCGACAACAAGAAGGACTCGATCCGCCTCGCTGATCGCCTTCAGCGCGCGTTCCACGCCGATCTTTTCCACATGGTCGTCGGTGCTGCGCAGGCCGGCGGTGTCGATGATGTGCAGCGGCATACCGTCGATGTGGATATGTTCACGCAGTACGTCGCGCGTGGTGCCGGCGATATCGGTGACGATCGCGGCTTCGCGTCCCGCCAGGGCGTTCAGCAGGCTGGATTTACCGGCGTTCGGGCGCCCAGCGATCACCACGGTCATGCCGTCGCGCAGCAGTGCACCCTGGCCTGCCTCACGCAGGACCGAAGCGAGTTCGGCGCGCACTGCATCCAGTTGCGCGAGCACGTGGCCGTCGGCGAGGAAATCGATTTCCTCTTCCGGGAAGTCGATGGCAGCCTCGACGTACATACGCAGCCCGATCAGCTGGTCGGTCAGGCTGTGCACACGGCGGGAGAATTCGCCCTGTAGCGAGCGCACGGCGTTACGCGCGGCCTGGGTCGAGCTGGCTTCGATGAGGTCGGCGATGGCTTCTGCCTGGGCCAGGTCGAGCTTGTCGTTGAGGAAGGCTCGCTCACTGAATTCACCCGGGCGGGCCTGGCGCGCGCCAAGCTCCAGGCAGCGCTGCAGGAGCATGTCCATCACCACGGGCCCACCGTGGCCCTGCAGTTCAAGGACGTCTTCACCGGTGAAGGAGTTCGGGCCGGGGAAGTACAGCAGCAGGCCTTCGTCGATGACGTCGCCGTCATCGGCGTGGAACGGCCCGTAGTGGGCGTAGCGCGGTTGTGGCTCACGGCCGCTCAGGGTGATGGCCATGGTGCGTGCACGAGGGCCGGAGACGCGGACGATGCCAACGCCGCCACGGCCCTGGGCGGTGGCGACGGCGGCGATGGTTTCACGGGCTGCATTCATGTCGGCGGTCTCGCGGTTGTTGTCGCGGCGTGCGGCAATACAAGTTATCCACATAGCAAAACGCCCCACGAGGGGGCGTTTTGTCGATCGGTGTCAGGCTGTGATGTCAGGCAGAAGCCTTCTTCGTCGCCGCTTCGATCCGACGGGTAATGTACCACTGCTGTGCGATGGACAGGCAGTTGTTCACAACCCAGTACAGGACCAGACCGGCCGGGAACCACAGGAAGAAGAAGGTGAAGATGATCGGCATCAGCTTCATTACCTTGGCCTGCATGGGGTCCGGCGGAGTCGGGTTGAGCATCTGCTGAACCAGCATGGTGGCGCCCATGATGATCGGCAGGATGAAGAACGGATCCTTCACCGACAGGTCGACAATCCAGCCCAGCCACGGGGCCTGGCGCATCTCGACGCTTTCCAGCAGTACCCAGTACAGCGAGAGGAAGACCGGCATCTGCACCAGGATCGGCAGGCAGCCGCCCAGCGGATTGATCTTCTCCTTCTTGTACAACTCCATCATCGCCTGGGACATCTTCTGGCGATCGTCGCCATGCTGCTCCTTCAGGGCAGCCAGTTTCGGCGACACGGCGCGCATGCGGGCCATGGAGCGGTAGCTGGCGGCGGAGAGCGGGAAGAAGGCCAGTTTGATGACGATGGTCAGGAAGATGATCGACCAGCCCCAGTTACCCACCAGGTTGTGGATATGTTGGAGCAGCCAGAAGATCGGCTGGGCGATGAACCACAGCGGGCCATAGTCGACGGTCAGTTCCAGACCCGGAGACAGTTCCTTCAGGTACGCCTGCAGTTTCGGGCCGGCGTACAGGGTCATGCTGGTTTCGCCCTTGGCACCCGGTGCAACGGTCAGGTTAGGACCGGTGTAGCCGACGATGTAGTTGCCCTGGGCATCCTTGCGGGTCATCACGCTGTGGGTATCGCCCTTGGCGGGAACCCAGGCGGTGACGAAGTAGTGCTGCAGCCAGGCGACCCAGCCACCCTGGACGGTTTCCTTGAACTGCTCCTTGTCCATGTCCTTCATGGACACTTTCACGTAGGGCTTTTCAGGGGTCCAGACCGCGGCGCCGAGGTAGGTCGACACGCCGGTAGCGGTGGTAGAGGACGGATCGACGCTGGCGTCACGCTTGAGCTGGGCGAACAGCGAAGCGTTCCACGGTTTGTCGCTCTGGTTGTCGATCAGGTAGCTCACGCCGACCTGATAGGCATCGGGGTTGATGCACTCGAGCTTCTTCTGTGCCTTTTCCTTCTCGCTGCAGTCGTTTTTCAGACCACGGTGGAAGGTGAAGCGCTTGATGTAGCTGACGCCGTCCTGTGCATAAGTCAGGTCGACGGTCATCTGGTCCTGCCCATCGGCCAGTTCGTACACCGGCTTGGCCGAGGCATACAACGGGCGACCGCTGGCAGCTGCATCCGGACCGTTGGCGCCGGTCAGGCCGCTCTGGGCCAGGTAGGTACGCTGGCTGTCACGCTCGAACAGTGGGAACGGCACGTCCGGACGGTCCTGGCGCAGCGGGTACTGGGTCAGGCCGAGCTTGATCACGTCGCCGCCGCGCGGGTCGATGGTCAGGTCCAGGACATCGGTCTTCACGCGGATCAGCTGTTCGCTGGCGGCGGCCGGTTTCTGCTCGTTGGGCAGGGAGGCCTGGGCATTCTGCGTAGTGGGCACGTCGGCGTTGGCCGCGTTGCCGGCAGGCACGGAAGTGTCCGGCAGGCCTTCATTCTGGTTGAAGGTCGCGGACTGTGCCGGCAGTTCGGGCTGGCCGTAGTCCTTGTTCCACTGGAGAACCAGCGCATAGGACACGATTGCCAGGGCGACGAATAGGATTGAACGTTTGATGTCCATGGTTACTCGGCCGTCGAGGAAGGGGCGGGCTTGGAAGGATCTGGCGGTACCGGATCGTAGCCACCGGGATGCCAGGGGTGGCAGCGGCCGAGGCGACGAGCGGCCAGCCAGCCACCACGCAGGAAGCCATGGGTTTCAATGGCTTCTTGCGCGTAGCAGGAACAGCTGGGGTAGAAACGACAGTGCCTGCCCATCATGGGACTGATGGCGTAGCGGTAAAACTGGATCAGTAACAGCGCCAGTCTACGCATGGGAACTGTCGGCCACTCCCGGAGATTCTGTCGAAGGTTCCGGGCTGGGCCGGTTGCGCAACAGGCGCTTCCAGAGTTTGCCGAACTGCTGGTGCAGCTCTTCATTCTCCAGATCGCCGAGGCCTTTTCGCGCTATCACCACGACATCCAGGCCAGCCAGCTTCTGCTGGTGATGGCGGAAGGATTCACGGAGAAGGCGTTTGAGGCGGTTGCGCTCGACGGCGAGCTTGACGTTCTTCTTGCCGATCACCAGGCCCAGGCGGGGATGATCGAGACCGTTTTCGCGCGCCAGCAGCAGGATGTGCTTGCCGGGAACCTTGGAGGTGGGGGAGTCGAAGACTGCTGTGAATTGCCGGGCTGTCAGTAGACGTTTATCCCGGCTGAAATCTCGACTCACCACCTGTGTCAGACAAATCAGACGGTCAGACGCTTACGGCCCTTGGCGCGACGACGCGACAGAACCTGACGACCGTTCTTGGTGGCCATGCGAGCGCGGAAGCCGTGCACGCGAGCGCGCTTGAGGGTGCTGGGTTGGAAAGTACGTTTCATGATTCGGTACCTGGGTTTGACGACATGAGGTCGCAGTGACCCCGTTTAAAGAGACCGGCGATTCTAGTGAAATCGGGCGGTCAGGTCAATTTCCAACCAACCCCGGATACAAAATCTATAGAAAGGGAGGAAATCTCTTTTTCTAAAGATTGAAGCGATGATTATGTTTAGGTGGGCTGTTGCCTGTGAATAACTCCACCCAGGGCTAGGGATAAGCGCTTCTCGACGAATGATAACCCTGTCGGGAAGAGGTGGGCGGCTTGTGCGGATGCGGTTGGAAAGCTGGGTATGGAATGCCAATTTTTCCACAGGGATTTTTTCCACAGAACAATCACCAGGGCTGTCCCCTGCCCCATTCAGCTGTTATCCACAAGGTTCACGGGGCTGTTACCCGACCGCCGGTAAAATCATTAACACCTTGATTTTGCTTGCATCCCGGCGAGCTTAACTGTGGATAAGTTGGTCTGGCGGGGATACAATAGCCGCCTGTTTCGCTTTGCGACTTCTTTTGGGGGATATCCGTGTCCGTGGAACTTTGGCAGCAGTGCGTGGAGCTTCTGCGCGACGAGCTGCCGTCCCAGCAATTCAACACCTGGATCCGACCTTTGCAGGTCGAGGCCGAGGGTGAGGAGCTGCGCGTCTACGCACCCAACCGCTTCGTACTCGACTGGGTCAACGAGAAGTACATGGGGCGCATGCTCGAGCTGCTGAGCGAGCGCGGTAATGGCCAGATCCCGGCGATCTCGCTGCTGATCGGCA
The DNA here is from genome assembly GCA_966191535.1 of uncultured Pseudomonas sp. GTDB lineage: Bacteria > Pseudomonadota > Gammaproteobacteria > Pseudomonadales > Pseudomonadaceae > Pseudomonas. The sequence goes on from CBIGPF010000023.1 coordinate 13,037, forward strand.
GCCGCCGTAGTCGTACGCCGCGACCTGCCCTGGTGCCGACACCACAAGTGAGTGTGCAGGCCGCACCGATAGCCGCCGCTCCGGCTCCGGTGGTCGCACCGGCACCCGTGCCAGAGCCTCAGCCGATCCAGGCTGCGCCGGTGCAGACCATTGTCGATCTCGACGAATCCAGCCCGGGCATCGATCCAATGGCTGCTGCCATGCCGGCAGCAGCCGTGCGTACCGAGCGCACCGTGCAGGTAGAAGGTGCGCTCAAGCACACCAGCTATCTCAACCGCACCTTCACCTTCGAGAACTTCGTCGAAGGTAAATCCAACCAGCTCGCCCGTGCGGCAGCCTGGCAGGTGGCGGACAACCTCAAGCATGGTTACAACCCGCTCTTCCTTTATGGGGGCGTTGGCCTGGGCAAGACCCACCTGATGCATGCTGTGGGTAACCATCTGCTGAAGAAGAACCCCAATGCCAAGGTCGTGTACCTGCATTCGGAGCGCTTCGTCGCAGACATGGTGAAAGCGCTGCAGCTGAACGCTATCAACGAATTCAAACGCTTCTACCGTTCGGTGGATGCGCTGCTGATCGACGATATCCAGTTCTTCGCTCGCAAGGAGCGCTCCCAGGAAGAGTTCTTCCACACGTTCAACGCCCTTCTTGAAGGCGGCCAGCAGGTCATCCTGACCAGCGACCGCTACCCGAAGGAAATCGAAGGCCTGGAAGAGCGCCTGAAGTCTCGCTTCGGCTGGGGGCTGACGGTGGCCGTGGAGCCGCCCGAGCTGGAAACCCGCGTCGCGATCCTGATGAAGAAGGCCGAGCAGGCCAAGGTCGAGCTACCGCACGACGCTGCGTTCTTCATCGCTCAGCGCATTCGCTCCAACGTGCGTGAGCTCGAAGGTGCGCTCAAGCGTGTGATCGCACACTCGCACTTCATGGGCCGGCCAATCACCATCGAGTTGATCCGCGAGTCGCTGAAGGACCTGCTGGCCCTGCAGGACAAGCTGGTCAGCATCGACAATATCCAGCGCACCGTCGCCGAGTACTACAAGATCAAGATCGCTGACTTGCTGTCCAAGCGCCGTTCGCGTTCGGTGGCACGTCCGCGCCAGGTGGCCATGGCACTTTCCAAGGAACTGACCAACCACAGCCTGCCGGAGATCGGCGTGGCCTTCGGCGGTCGGGATCACACCACGGTGCTGCACGCCTGTCGTAAGATCGCTCAACTCAAGGAATCCGACGCGGATATCCGCGAGGACTACAAGAACCTGCTGCGTACTCTGACCACCTGACGCAGCCTCACGAGGCAAGGGACTAGACCATGCATTTCACTATTCAACGCGAAGCTCTGTTGAAACCCCTGCAACTGGTCGCTGGCGTTGTTGAGCGCCGCCAGACGCTGCCGGTTCTTTCCAACGTCCTGCTGGTTGTCGAAGGCCAGCAACTGTCGCTGACCGGCACCGACCTCGAAGTCGAACTGGTCGGTCGCGTTACTCTGGAAGATGCTGCCGAGCCGGGCGAAATCACTGTGCCGGCGCGCAAGCTGATGGACATCTGCAAGAGCCTGCCCAGCGACGCCGTGATCGACATCCGCGTCGACGAGCAGAAGCTCCTGGTGAAAGCCGGTCGCAGCCGTTTCACCCTCTCCACGCTGCCGGCCAACGACTTCCCTACCGTGGAAGAAGGCCCGGGTTCGCTGACTTTCAGCCTGGTGCAGAGCAAGCTGCGTCGCCTGATCGATCGCACCAGCTTTGCCATGGCGCAGCAGGACGTTCGCTACTACCTGAACGGCATGCTGCTGGAAGTGGGCGGGGGCACCCTGCGTGCAGTGGCCACTGACGGTCACCGCCTGGCGATGTGCTCGCTGAGCAACGGTGTGCCTGAAGCACAGGATCGCCATCAGGTGATTGTGCCGCGCAAAGGCATCCTCGAACTGGCTCGCCTGCTCACCGAACAGGATGGCGAAGTGTCCATTGTTCTCGGCCAGCACCATATCCGTGCGACCACTGGAGAGTTCACCTTCACCTCCAAGCTGGTGGACGGCAAGTTCCCGGATTACGAGCGTGTACTGCCCAAGGGCGGCGACAAGCTGGTGCTTGGTGATCGCCAGGTACTGCGCGAAGCCTTCAGCCGTACGGCGATCCTGTCGAACGAGAAGTACCGCGGCATTCGTCTGCAGCTCTCCAACGGCCTCCTGAAGATCCAGGCGAACAACCCGGAGCAGGAAGAAGCGGAAGAAGAAGTGCAGGTCGACTACAACGGCGGCAGCCTGGAAATCGGCTTCAACGTCAGCTATCTGCTGGACGTCCTGGGTGTCATGGGTACCGAGCAGGTGCGCATGATCCTCTCCGACTCCAACAGCAGTGCGCTGCTGCAGGAATCGGACAACGACGATTCTGCCTACGTCGTCATGCCGATGCGCCTCTGACGCGTATCGATGTCCCTTACCCGCCTTTCGGTCACCGCGGTGCGTAACCTGCACCCGGTGACCTTCTCCCCCTCCCCCCGCATCAACATCCTCTACGGCGAAAACGGCAGCGGCAAGACCAGCGTGCTGGAAGCCATCTACCTGCTGGGCCTCGCCCGCTCCTTCCGCAGCATGCGCCTGCAACCTGTCATCCAGTACGAAGAGCCGGCTTGCACGGTGTTCGGGCAGGTGCGTCTGGGCAACGGCTTTGATAGCAGTCTCGGAGTTTCTCGGGATCGTCAGGGCGAATTCCAGATTCGTATCGACGGGCAGAATGCTCGCAGCGCCGCGCAGCTTGCCGAGACCCTGCCGCTGCAGTTGATCAATCCGGATAGTTTTCGCCTGCTCGAGGGCGCGCCGAAGATTCGTCGACAGTTCCTCGATTGGGGAGTGTTCCACGTGGAACAACGCTTCATGGTCGCCTGGCAGAGACTGCAGAAGGCCCTGCGGCAGCGGAACTCGTGGCTCCGGCATGGTAAACTGGACGGTGCTTCGCAGGCTGCGTGGGACCGCGAGTTGTGTGCGGCGAGCGACGAAATCGACGGCTATCGGCGGTCCTATATTCAGGCGCTCAAACCTCAGTTCGAGCGGACTCTGGCGGAGTTGATCCAGATCGATGATCTGACGCTCAGCTACTACCGGGGATGGGACAAGGAACGCGACCTGAGCGAAGTGCTGTCGTCCAGTCTGTTGCGCGATCAACAGATGGGGCACACCCAGGCGGGACCGCAAAGGGCGGATCTGAGAATTCGCCTGGGGGGACACAATGCCGCGGAGATACTGTCCCGCGGCCAACAGAAACTGGTGGTCTGCGCGTTGCGGATCGCCCAGGGGCACTTGATCAACCAGGCCAAGCGCGGGCAATGCGTCTACCTGGTGGATGACCTCCCCTCCGAACTGGATGAGAAGCATCGGTTGTCTTTGTGCCGGCTTCTCGAAGATCTGGGTTGCCAGGTATTCATCACCTGTGTCGACCCGCATTTATTGAAAGACGGCTGGCAAACGGAAACGCCGGTGTCGATGTTCCACGTGGAACATGGGCGCGTCTCTCAGGACACTACCATCGGGAGTGAAGAATGAGCGAGAACACCTACGACTCTTCCAGTATCAAGGTACTGAAGGGGCTGGATGCCGTACGTAAGCGTCCGGGCATGTACATCGGTGATACCGACGACGGCACTGGTCTGCACCACATGGTCTTCGAGGTCGTGGACAACTCGATCGACGAAGCGCTGGCGGGTTACTGCAGCGAGATCAGCATCACCATTCACACCGATGAATCCATCACCGTGCGCGACAACGGTCGCGGCATTCCGGTGGATATCCACAAGGAAGAAGGGGTCTCCGCGGCCGAGGTCATCATGACCGTCCTTCACGCCGGCGGTAAGTTCGACGACAACAGCTACAAGGTCTCCGGTGGCCTGCACGGTGTGGGTGTGTCGGTGGTGAACGCCCTCTCCCACGAGTTGCGCCTGACCATTCGCCGTGAAGGCAAGGTCTGGGAGCAGGTCTACCATCATGGCGTCCCGCAGTTCCCGCTGCGCCCGGTCGGCGACACCGATGGCTCGGGTACCGAGGTGCACTTCAAGCCGTCCCCGGAAACCTTCCATAACATCCACTTCAGCTGGGACATCCTGGCCAAGCGGATCCGTGAGCTGTCCTTCCTGAACTCCGGCGTCGGCATCGTCCTGCGTGACGAGCGTGCCGGCAAGGAAGAGCTGTTCAAGTACGAAGGCGGCCTGCGCGCATTCGTCGAGTACCTGAACACCAACAAGACGGCGGTGAACCAGGTCTTCCACTTCAATTGCCAACGCGAAGAAGATGGCGTCGGCGTCGAAGTTGCCTTGCAGTGGAACGACAGCTTCAACGAGAACATCCTCTGCTTCACCAACAACATTCCCCAGCGTGACGGTGGTACCCACCTGGCGGGCTTCCGCTCCGCCCTCACCCGCCACCTGAACAACTACATCGAGCAGGAAGGCCTGGCGAAGAAGTTCAAGATCGCCACCACTGGCGACGACGCCCGTGAAGGTCTGACCGCGATTATTTCGGTGAAGGTACCGGATCCGAAGTTCAGCTCGCAGACCAAGGACAAGCTGGTTTCCTCGGAGGTGAAGACCGCCGTGGAACAGGAGATGGGCAAGTACTTCGCCGACTTCCTGCTGGAGAACCCGAACGAAGCCAAGGCTGTTGTTGGCAAGATGATCGACGCCGCCCGCGCCCGTGAGGCTGCACGCAAGGCCCGTGAGATGACCCGCCGCAAGGGGGCGCTGGACATCGCCGGCCTTCCTGGCAAGCTCGCCGACTGCCAGGAGAAGGATCCCGCCCTCTCCGAACTGTACATCGTGGAAGGTGACTCCGCGGGCGGTTCTGCGAAGCAGGGCCGTAACCGCAAGACCCAGGCGATCCTGCCGCTCAAGGGCAAGATCCTCAACGTCGAGAAAGCTCGCTTCGACAAGATGCTGTCCTCCCAGGAGGTCGGCACGCTGATCACCGCGCTGGGCTGCGGTATCGGTCGCGAGGAGTACAACATCGACAAGCTGCGTTACCACAACATCATCATCATGACCGATGCTGACGTCGACGGTTCGCACATCCGTACCCTGCTGTTGACCTTCTTCTTCCGTCAGCTGCCGGAGCTGGTCGAGCGCGGCTACATCTATATTGCCCAGCCGCCGCTCTACAAGGTGAAGCGTGGCAAGCAGGAGCAGTACATCAAGGACGACGTGGCCATGGAGGAGTACATGACCCAGTCGGCCCTCGAAGAGGCCAGCGTGCACGTCAACGAAAGCGCCCCGGGCTTGTCCGGCGAAGCGCTGGAGAAGCTGGTCAACGAGTATCGCGGTGTGATGCGTACCCTCTCCCGCCTGTCCCGTCTGTACCCGCAGGACCTGACCGAGCACTTCATCTACCTGCCGCGTATCGAAGCTGACAAGCTGGGTGACGAGGCCACCATGCAGGCCTGGGTCGAGCAGTTCCAGGCGCGCCTGAAGGCTGTCGAGAAGTCCGGCCTGACCTACAAGGTCAGCCTGCGCGAAGACCGCGAGCGCCACCTGTGGCTGCCGGAAGTCGAGATGGTCGCTCACGGTCTGTCGAACTACGTCACCTTCAACCGCGACTTCTTCGCCAGCAACGATTACCGCGCGGTCACCGAGCTGGGCGGCAAGCTGAACAGCCTGCTGGAAGACGGCGCCTATGTGCAGAAGGGCGAGCGCAAGAAGAGCGTCAACAGCTTCAAGGAAGCACTGGACTGGCTGATGACCGAAGGCACCAAGCGCCACAGCATCCAGCGATACAAAGGTCTGGGCGAGATGAACCCGGATCAGCTGTGGGAAACAACCATGGACCCGAACGTGCGCCGCATGTTGAAGGTAACCATCGAGGACGCCATCGCTGCCGACCAGCTGTTCAACACCCTGATGGGCGATGCCGTGGAGCCGCGCCGCGACTTCATCGAAAGCAACGCCCTGGCGGTGTCCAACCTGGACGTCTGACCTGCAAGCAAAAAGAAAGGGCCCTTCGGGGCCCTTTTCTTTTGTCTGCGGGAAAGCGCCGTGTCAGGACGCCTCGGCCACCGATTGAGGTGTGGCGTCGGCCGGCAGCTCGCCCATCTCGCGCAGGGTCTGAGTCACCCAGTTCTCGGCGCGCTGGTTCAGCTCGGTGATGGCGCGTGCGCCCTCGCCCTCGGCGTACATCGCCGGGCCGATCACCACCTGGATGGTGCCGGGGTATTTCGCCCAACCATTCTTCGGCCAGCAGTGTCCGGCGTTGTGGGCGATCGGCAGTACCGGCAGGTTGGCGTTGACCGCCAGGGCGGCGCCGCCGCGGGAGAACTTGCCGATCTGGCCGGTGGGTACGCGGGTGCCTTCCGGGAAGATCAGTACCCAGGCGCCCTTCTTGAGGCACTCATCGCCCTGCTTGGCGATCTGCTTGAGGGCTACCTTGGGCTGCTCACGGTTGATCGCGATGGGCTTGAGCAGCGCCATGGCCCAGCCGAAAAAGGGCACGAACAGCAGCTCGCGTTTCAGCACCAGAGCCAGCGGTTCGAAGAAGCCGGTGAGGAAGAAGGTCTCCCAGGTGCTTTGGTGTTTGGCGAGTATCACGCAGGGCTGCTCGGGGATGTTCTCCACGCCCTTGAGTTCGTAGCGCACGCCGACCACCCAGCTGGCGAGCCAGACGGCGAACTTGCACCAGGCCTGTGCAATGAAGCGGTAGCGCGCGCGGTACGGCAGGAACGGCGCAATCAGCAGGCTGAGGGTGCCCCAGACGAAGGCGCTGGACGACAGCAGCAGGTAGAAGAGAACGGTTCTGATGGCCTGCACTATCGACATGGGGGATGGGTCCTCAGGAAAGAAGTTGGTCGGCTACTGCCGCCAGATCGTCGAAAACCAGCGTGCCTTCGGGCAACGGCTTGGCCAGGGTACGCTCGCCTTTGCCGGTCTTTACCAGCACTGGCTGACAATCGACGGCCAGCGCAGCGTCCAGGTCACCCCGGCTGTCACCGACGAACCAGATTCCGCGCAGCTCGACGCCATAATGCTGGGCTATCTGCAGCAGCATACCGGGTTTCGGCTTGCGGCAGTCGCAACCCTCGTCGGGGCCGTGGGGGCAGTAGACGACCAGGCCGAGTTCACCGCCCTGCTCTGCCACCAGTTCGCGCAGGCGCTGGTGCATGCTCTCCAGCGTCGCCAGGTCGTAGTAACCGCGAGCGATGCCCGATTGGTTGGTGGCCACGGCGACGGTCCAGCCTACCTTGCTCAGGCGAGCGATCGCGGAGATCGCGCTGGGGATCGGAATCCATTCGTCGAGGGATTTGATGTAGGCGTCGGAGTCCTGGTTGATGACACCGTCGCGGTCGAGGATCAGTAGCTTCATGAGTGATTCGACAAGTCAGACGCGTTCGATAAGGCGGAAATGAAAAAGCCGGGAGTCCGTCACGGCGAACCGTTGCGAACTCCCGGCTTTCAGGCGGGCATCAACCCAGCAGCGAGATGTCGGCGACGCCGAGGAACAGCCCGCGCAGCTTGGCCAGCAGCGCGTAGCGGTTGGCCTTCACGGCGCTGTCGTCCGCGTTGACCAGGACTTCCTCGAAGAAGGCATCCACCGGAGCGCGCAGGGCTGCCAGACGGGCCAGCGCAGCGCGATAGTCGCGAGCTTCTGCCAGCGGAGTCACTTCAGCTTCGGCAGCTGCTACGGCGCTGCCAAGGGCCTTCTCGGCGGTCTCGGCGAACAGCCCGGCATTGACGGTCGCAGGCACGTCGCCTTCGGCCTTGGCCAGGATGTTCGATACGCGCTTGTTGGCGGCGGCGAGGGCTTCGGCTTCGGGCAGTTGACGGAAGGCCTGGACGGCCTGCACGCGCTGATCGAAGTCCAGCGGCGCAGTCGGCTTGAGTGCGCGCACGGCCTGGTACACGGCCACGTCGACGCCTTCGTCCTCGTAACGGGCACGCAGACGGTCGAAGACGAAGTCCTGCACCTGCTCGGACAGGCCCTCGGCCTTCACCTTGTCGCCGTACTGGGCCACGGCCACGCCAATGGCGTCGACCAGGTCCAGGTCCAGCTGCTTCTCGATGAGGATGCGCAGCACGCCCAGGGCGGCACGACGCAGGGCATACGGGTCCTTGCTGCCGGTGGGCAGCATGCCAATGCCGAAGATGCCGACCAGCGTGTCGAGCTTGTCGGCCACCGCAACTGCGGCACCGGTCAGGGTGCTCGGTAGTTCGGCGCCAGCGCCCCGCGGCATGTACTGCTCGTTCAGCGCCAGGGCGACGTCCTTGGCCTCACCACCTGCAGTGGCGTAGTAGTACCCGGCGATGCCTTGCATCTCCGGGAACTCGCCGACCATTTCAGTGGCCAGGTCGCACTTGGAGAGGATGCCGGCGCGGGCTGCGTTGGTCGCGTCACCGCCGATGCGCGCGGCGATGTAGGCAGCCAGTTTGGAAACACGCTCGGCTTTCTCGTAGACGGTGCCCAGTTGGGCCTGGAACACCACGTTCTTCAGACGGGTGTTGAAGGCTTCCAGCGGCTGCTTCTGGTCCTGCTTGAAGAAGAACTCGGCGTCGGTCAGGCGCGGGCGCACGACCTTCTCGTTGCCGGAAACGATGTGCTCCGGCGCCTTGCTCTCGACGTTGGCCACGGTGATGAAGCGCGGCAGCAGCTTGCCGTTGGCGTCCAGCAGGCAGAAGTACTTCTGGTTGTCCTGCATGGTGGTGATCAGGGCTTCCTGCGGCACGGCAAGGAAGCGCTCCTCGAAGGAGCACACCAGCGGGACCGGCCACTCGACCAGCGCGGTCACTTCGTCCAGCAGGTCGGCCGGGACGATGGCGCTGCCCTTCTGCTCGGCAGCCAGTTCGGCGACGCGCCTGGAGATGATCTCGCGGCGCTCGGCGAAGTCGGCCAGCACATGGGCGCTGCGCAGGTCTTCCAGGTAGTTGGCCGGTGCGGAGATGCGCACGTTGGCCGGGCTGTGGAAGCGGTGGCCGCGGGATTCGCGACCGGCCTTCTTGGTCAGGATCTCGCAGTCGACGACGTCGTCGCCAAACAGCATCACCAGCCACTGGGTCGGACGCACGAACTCTTCACGGCGGGCCGCCCAGCGCATGCGCTTGGGAATCGGCAGGTCGTTCAGCGAGGCTTCGACGATCCCCGGCAGCAGGCCCGCGGCCGGCTGGCCGGCAATGGTCTGGCTGAACTTGAGCTTCGGGCCGCTCTTGTCGATCTGCTCCAGGTCCACGCCACACTTCTTGGCGAAGCCCAGGGCCGCCTGAGTCGGGTTGCCGCTGGCGTCGAAGGCTGCCTGCAGCGGTGGGCCGTCGAGGTTCACGGTGCGGTCGGGCTGCTGCACGGCGAGCTGGTCGATCTGCACGGCCAGGCGGCGCGGCGCGGCGTAGCAGCGCGCGGCGGCGTAGGTCAGGCCGGCGGCCTTGAGGCCTTTCTCGATGCCGGCCAGGAAGGCTTCACCGAGGCTTTTCAGCGCCTTGGGTGGCAGCTCTTCGGTGCCCAGTTCGACGAGGAAATCCTTCGCGCTCATTATTCGGCCTCCTTCAGCTTGGCCAGTACTTCGTCACGCAATGCGGGGGTGGCCATCGGGAAGCCGAGGCGGGCGCGGGCCTGCAGGTAGCTCTGCGCCACGGCGCGAGCCAGGGTGCGCACGCGCAGGATGTAGCGCTGACGCTCGGTCACCGAGATGGCGCGGCGCGCATCCAGCAGGTTGAAGGTGTGCGAGGCCTTGAGGACCATCTCGTAGGTCGGCAGCGGCAGCTGCAGCTCGATCAGGCGGTTGGCTTCGCTTTCGTAGAAGTCGAACAGCTCGAACAGCTTCTCGACGTTGGCGTGCTCGAAGTTGTAGGTCGACTGCTCCACCTCGTTCTGGTGGAACACGTCGCCGTAGGTCACCTTGCCGAACGGGCCGTCGGCCCAGACCAGGTCGTATACCGAGTCGACGCCCTGGATGTACATGGCCAGGCGTTCCAGGCCGTAGGTGATCTCACCGGTGACCGGGTAGCACTCGATACCACCGACCTGCTGGAAGTAGGTGAATTGGGTGACTTCCATGCCGTTCAGCCAGATTTCCCAGCCCAGGCCCCAGGCGCCGAGGGTCGGCGATTCCCAGTTGTCCTCGACGAAACGGATGTCGTGCACCAGCGGGTCGATGCCGATGGCTTGCAGCGAGCCCAGGTACAGTTCCTGGAAGTTTTCCGGGTTGGGCTTCAGGACCACCTGGAACTGGTAGTAGTGCTGCAGGCGGTTGGGGTTTTCGCCGTAGCGGCCGTCGGTGGGACGGCGGCTCGGTTGGACGTACGCCGCGTTCCAGGTTTCCGGGCCCACGGCACGGAGGAAGGTGGCGGTGTGGAAGGTGCCTGCGCCTACTTCCATGTCGTAGGGCTGCAGCACCACACAGCCCTGATCGGCCCAGTATTTTTGCAGGGCGAGGATCAGGTCCTGGAAGGTGGGCACGGCGGGCGTAGTCTGGCTCACGAATTTCACCTGTGCTGGATATGCGACTAAAACCCGGCAGTATACCGCAAGACGCTTGCAGCTTGGGCTTCACAGCGTTTTTTGAGCGACCGTTTGCACCCCGGCGAAGGCGCAAAAACCAGGCGCATGACTGTATTTTTGTACAGCATTCTGTCTATAGTCAGAACCTCCCCGTCTCGAAGGCCGACTGCCATGCCCCGCTGTTTCTGGTGTAACGACGATCCGCTGTACATCGCCTACCACGATGCCGAGTGGGGCGTACCCCAGCGCGACGGTCGCGCGCTGTTCGAGATGCTGATCCTCGAGGGCGCCCAGGCCGGTCTGTCGTGGATCACCGTGCTGAAGAAGCGCGAGCGTTACCGCGAGGTCCTGTTTGGCTTCGATCCGGAGCGCCTGGCGCGCATGACCGACGAGGAAATCGAGGAACGCATGCAGGACCCCGGCATCATCCGCAACTTCGCCAAGCTCAAGGCGGCGCGGCAGAACGCCCGGGCCTGGCTGAAGCTGGAGGATCCGGTGGCTTTCCTCTGGTCCTTCGTCGGCGGCCAGCCCAAGGTCAACCATTTCAGCGGACGCGGCGACGTGCCCGCGGTGACGCCCGAAGCCGAAGCCATGAGCAAGGCGCTGCGCAAGGCGGGCTTCAACTTCGTCGGTCCGACCATCTGCTACGCCTTCATGCAGGCCACCGGCATGGTCATGGACCACACCGTCGACTGCGACCGCTACGCCCAGCTGACCCGCGCCTAAGGCAGCGGGCTGGCCACCGTGACCGCCTGCCAGGGCCCGGCGGAGCGGCCGGACAGCGCCGACCAGTACCAGGCCGAGGTATCGGAGAAGGACTGGCCGGCGGCGTCCTCGATGTAGTCGCAGACCTGCAGCCGCAGCCCCTCGCGCGTCACCACGAAACAGCGTTGCAGGCCTTGCACACCGGGGCGCTGGCGAAGCTGTGTCTGCTCGATGCGATAACCCAGCGCGCGGAAGCAATCCTCCGCCGGATGCAGCTTGCGGGTCGGTCGCAACACCTGGCGCAGCACGATGCTGCGCTGGCCATCGGTAAAACGACCGAGCTGACCGGGGAAGTCCTCGGCGAAGCGCTGCTCCACCGGCGAAAGCGCCAGCGGGCGCAAGGTACGACCTTCGAACTGCACCGGCCATTCATGGGCGACTCGAGCTGCCTCCGACGCAGTGGGCGCCGGCGCCAGCAACGGCCAGAGCGCCGCCAGCAGCAGGGCTATAAGCAGACTGCCGATGAAGCGCGTCGAAGTGTCAGGCCGCGCAGTTTCGACCGACACCGAGAGCGCAAAAGCGCGTCGCCCGATCACCCGGAAAATCATCCCGCAGACCCCGACGAACACCAGCAGCCCGACTGCCTCATGGACCCAGCCGGGAAATCCGCTCGCCCCGCTCTCGCCCCACACCAGCAACGTGTTGCGCAGGATATTGCCGCTCAACACCAGTAGCCCAACCAGCGGCAGGCGCTGCAGCAGCAGGTGGTCCGGCAACCGCAGCCAGGCTGCCAGCGCGCAGGCGGTGAAGTACCCGACCCAGGCCATCTGGATGCCCGAGCACGGCGCATCGATCATCACCCACTGGCCATCGACCAGCAGCGCACTGCCCTGCCGTTCCACTGTCCAGCGGCCCAGGCGCAGCAGCCAGGCGCTGACTTCGGCCGTGACGAGCCGTAGTGGATAACCCACGAAGAATTGCAGCGACGACAGCAGAGGCAGCGACAGTACGCCCAATCCGAGCCATGCCAGCCAGGGTTGGCCGGTAGCACGCAGGCTGAGGATGACCAGCAGCAGCGCCAGCACCGAGAGCAGCCCGCGTAGCAGCGGTGGCAGGGTCGATTGGGACAGCGCCCCGACGATCAGCAGCATTGCGGCGCTACCCAGCCAGCGCAGACGCGGCTGCCTGTGCAGGCTGGAGCGGTCACGCCAGAGCAGAAGCCCCAGCGCCGCCAGCGCAATGATGCCCAGCGGATCATCCGAGCCATCGGCGAGCCTCCGCGCCGCCCACAGCCAACTGGGCCAGGCCGCCAGTGCGGCGAATAGCAGCCAGCTCCAGCCGGGCAGGCGACGGATCATGCAGCCTTCCTCCGCCAGTACCAGGCGCCCAGTGCGGCGAGCAGCAACATGCCCCATACGCCTGGTTCCGGCGTACCGGGCACCGTGCTGCCGATGGCGTTGTTGCTGACGCCCTGGGGCATCGGCAGCGGTTGATCGACCGTCCTGGTCGCCTGCGGATCGGGATTGCGCACCTGCTGGTCGACGGCGATGAACGAGGTGTAGGGCGTGAGCAGCTGGTATTTCAGGCCGAGGTCGAGGATCTGCGCGCTGAACCCGAAGCCACCGTCGAGCGCCTCCTGGTCCATCAGGGTGGCAAGCCGTTGGCGTGCCCACAGGTGGGCGAGCGCACCGCCGTTGTCGGTGAGGTTGCCGGTGCTGATCGGCAGTCGTACCTGGAACGGACCCTCGGCAGCATGGGCGTCGAGACGCAATTCGCCGCGCGGCTCGCCCTTCCACTTGCCGAACAGCACCAGTGGGCGGTTGGCGAACAGGTCGGGCAGTTGCAGTGGCTCTACGTCATAGACGTCGAGGCCTTCGAAGCGGGCGTGGATGCCCTTGAGCAGCGGGCTGTCGATCATCTTGCGGAAGCGCTGCGCTGCCTTGCCCGCCTCCGCGTCATCGGTCACCACGAAGGGCTCTCCCTGCCCTGCCCGCGCCAGGCCTTCGATCAGGCTGCGGTTCACCGCGCTGCCGATCCCGAAAGCGAACAGGTTGGCCTTGCTCAGGTTCTCGCGTACCAGCTTGTAGGCGCTGCTCTCGATCGTGACGTAGCCGTCGGTGACCACCACGAAGCTGCGCGAGCGCTCCGGATCCGTTGGCATGGCCAGTGCCTCGCGCAGCGCTGGCATCAGTTCGGTACCGCCGGAACCGACCTGGCTGTCCAGCAGCTCGATGGCAAGGCGGATGTTTTCCGGCGTGGCGGCCAGCGAATGTTCCGCCAGCTTGCGGTTGTCGCCGGCGAACAGCAGCAGGTTGAAGGTATCGCTGGGGCGCAGGCGGCCAATCAGGTCGCGCAGCAAGGTCTTGGTGGTGTTCAGCGGGAAGCCGTTCATGGAACCGGAGACGTCGACCACGAAGACGTAATCGCGCGGCACGATGAGCCGGGAGTCCGGTGCGCGAGGCGGGGCGACCATGGCGAGGAAGAAATTCTCCTGCTCGCCGCGCGACAGCAGCAGTCCGCTTTGCACGGCGTCGCCGCCGAGCTGGTAATCGAGGATGAAGTCGCGGTTGCTGGCAGTGGCATCGTCAGCCGCTATGCGCACGGTTGCGCGCTGGCCGTCACGCTGGATCGTCAGGCGATGGGAGGGCGATGCAATCTCGCCGATCTGCACCGGCGCCAGCAATTCGACCTGCAGGTTGAACCGGGTGCTGGAGGGTTCCCCCGCCGGCAGGTATGGCGACTCGATCCACTCCTGCTTGCCGCTGCCGGAGTCATCGCGGCCGTTGTAGCGCGGCCCTACCACCGTGGGGAACATGAACTGGAAGCGCCCGTCGGTGGGCACCAGTAGCTCGCTGTAGCGCAGCTCCACCTGCACCACGTCACCGGGGAGGATGTTGGCGACGTTCATCTGGAACACGTTCTCGCGCTCCTGCTCCAGCAGCGCGGCGGTCTTGCCGTCCTGCTTGGCCTGCTGGTACTCGGCCTTGGCCTTCTGTTTCTCGCGGATCTGCGCCTGGATCACCCGGTCGCCCAGGCGCACGGTCATGCCATGGACGGCGGCGCGGGTCGAGGCGGGGAACACATAGCGCGCCTCCAGTGGCGTCTTGCCCTGGTTGCGGTATTCCTGGGTCACCGTCACCTCGGCAATGTTGCCCAGCACGCGGGCGTCGACGCGGGTCGCCTTGAGCGGCAGGGCGTCGACGGCCGGATCGGCGTTGTCGACGAAGAAGTAGGGACTCGAACTGCTGTCATCCGAGCGGCTGTCGTCGGCAGCCAGCGCCGCCAGGCTGGCGCTCATCGCCAGCAACAGGCAGCACAGCCGTGCAAGGAAGGTTGGGGTACGCATCGCGGGCCTCCGGGCCAGTGGATCGAATGGCCGCAGGTTGCGCGCGCGCCGTGGGCGCAATGTGCTCGCAGGGTGGAGATTGTGTGGAGCCTCGATGGCGCCCGAAATGCCGGCGCGAGCGGCTACAATGGCCGCCATCTGCTTGAAGGAGTTTTCCGTGGAGAAATTCAAGGGCGCACTGGTGGTGGGCTTCCTGCGGTTGTTCGCCATGCTGCCGTGGCGCGCGGTGGGCGCATTGGGCGCCGGCATCGGCTGGCTGATGTGGAAGCTGCCCAACCGATCCCGCGAGATCGTGCGGATCAACCTGTCGCACTGCTTCCCCGAGCTGTCCGGGGCCGAGCTGGAAAAACTGGTTGGCCAGAGCCTGATGGATATCGGCCGCACGCTGACCGAGAGCGCCTGCGCCTGGATGTGGTCGCCGCAGAAGTCGCTGCAGTACATCCGCGAAGTGGAAGGCATGGAGGTGCTGGAGGAAGCCCTGGCCTCGGGCGACGGCCTGGTCGGCATCACCAGCCACCTGGGTAACTGGGAAGTGCTCAACCACTTCTACTGCTCTTACGCCAAGCCGATCATTTTCTACCGCCCGCCGAAGCTCAAGGCCGTGGACGATCTGCTGAAGAAGCAGCGCGTGCAGCTGGGCAACCGCGTTGCGCCCTCCACTCCCGAGGGCATCAAGAGCGTGATCAAGGAAGTGAAGAACGGCGGTTGCGTCGGCATCCCCTGTGACCCGGAACCGGACCTCGGCTCGGGCCTGTTCGTGCCCTACCTGGGCACCACCGCGCTGACCAGCAAGTTCGTGCCCTCGCTGCTCTCGCGCGGCAAGGCCCGTGGCGTGTTCTTCCACGCCGTGCGCCTGCCCGATGGCAGCGGCTACAAGGTGATCCTCGAAGCGGCCCCGGCGGACATGTACGACAAGAACATGGACGTGTCGGTGGCGGCGCTCAGCCGTGAGCTGGCCAAGTACGTGCGCGCCTACCCCAGCCAGTACATGTGGACCATGAAGCGCTTCAAGAAGCGCCCTGAAGGCGAGGCTCGCTGGTACTGAGAACGCCTCGCTCAATCGACCCGATAGGCACCGCGCCCCTGGATTGTTGATGCCCGGGGCGTCAGGCTGAACGTCCCACGCTCCCGGAATCACCGCCCATGCTCGGCCTGCCGACCACCGCCACTGCGCCGTTCTGTCCCTCGGAAGTCAAAGGCAGCATCCAGGTCGCGGCCGGCGCGCCGCTGTGGAAGCGCATCCTGCAGTTCGCCGGCCCCGGCCTGCTGGTCTCCATCGGCTACATGGACCCGGGCAACTGGGCCACCGCCATCGAAGCCGGCTCGGGCTTCGGCTACCAGCTGCTGTTCGTGGTGCTGCTCTCCAGCCTCGCGGGGATGGTCCTGCAGTGCCTGGCGATGCGCCTGGGCATCGTCACCGGTCAGGATCTGGCGCAGCTCTCGCGCAGCCGCTACAGCCTCGGCACGGCGCGTCTGCAATGGCTGCTGGCGGAGCTGTCGATCGTCGCCACGGACCTCGCCGAAGTGCTGGGCTGCGCCCTGGCCTTCCACCTGCTACTGGGCGTCGACCTGGTCACCGGGGTGATCCTCACTGCCTTCGACACGCTCATCGTGCTCGGCCTCAAGGGCCAGCGCTTCCGCCACCTGGAAGCGATCATGCTCGGCCTGATCGTCACCATCAGCGGCTGCTACCTGGTCGAGCTGATCCTCATCAAGCCGTACTGGCCCGACGTCGCCGCCGGCTTCCTGCCCAGCTGGGACGCAGTGACCCAGCGGGAGCCGCTGTACCTGGCGATCGGCATCCTCGGGGCCACGGTGATGCCGCACAACCTCTACCTGCACTCCTCCATCGTGCAGACGCGGCAGGTCAGCGGCAGCAACGGCAAGGCCGCGGCGATCCGCCTGACGCGGATCGACACCGTGGTCTCGCTGAGCCTCGCACTGCTGGTCAACGCGGCGATTATGATCCTCGCCGCCGCGGCCTTCCACGAAACCGGAAACACCGGCGTCACCGAGATCCAGGACGCCTACCGCCTGCTCGAACCGCTGGTGGGCACCGGCCTTGCCGCGATCCTCTTCGGCGTCGCCCTGCTCGCCTCCGGGCAGAGTTCCACCTTCACCGGCACCATCGCCGGGCAGGTGATCATGGACGGTTTCCTGCAGATGAAGATTCCCTGCTGGCAACGCCGTCTGATCACCCGCGCGCTGGCGCTGATCCCGGCCCTGATCGGGGTGGTGATGCTGGGCGACAAGGCGGTGGGCAAGCTGCTGGTGTTCAGCCAGGTGGTGCTCAGCCTGCAACTGCCGTTCGCGCTGTGGCCGCTGATCCGTTTCACCAGCGATCGCGCGCTGATGGGCGAGTTCGCCAACAGCCTGCTCACTCGCGTGCTGGCCTGGACCTTGTTCTGCGTCATCAGCGCCGCCAATCTCTGGTTGCTCGCGCAATTGCTGGCTTGACCTGACCCCTTGGTTTCAGGCCCATTAGTGCGCTGACATTCAGGACGGATGCCATCCATGGCCAACCAAAGGCAGTACCCGCGGACCCCGATGAAGTGCCGGATAAAGATCAGCCACTCCAGCTTCGGTGATGTCTTCGGCCATACCCGCGATCTGTCCGATGGCGGCGTCTATGTCCGTCATGAAGTGCTCGCCGCCCTGCCTGCCGGCACCCGGGTGACCGGCCAGGTGCAGGACATGCCCTTCGATGCGCCGATCCTGGAGATGGAAGTGATGCGCACCGACGCGGAGGGCGCAGGCTTCCGCTTCGTCGGCAACGCCTGATCGGCGTGATCGGGGTCAGGCGGGCGCTGGTCGGCTGGACAAAAAACACTCAGTAAAACCTGACTTCAAGGTCCGGATCGTATACAATGCGCGCCGCTCGGCATGGTGCCGGGCATGGGTTCCCTCACCCCATCGACGAAAAAGGCTCAAGCATGTCGGCGTTCATTCCGGCGGCACGGCGCGGCGCTCTGGCCGGCCTGGTCGCGTTCCACATCCTGATCATCATCGCCAGCAACTACCTGGTGCAGTTGCCAATGACCCTCTTCGGCTGGCACACCACCTGGGGTGCGTTCAGCTTCCCGTTCATCTTCCTGGCCACCGATCTCACCGTGCGCCTCCTGGGCAAGAGCCCGGCGCGGCGAGTCATTGCCCGAGTGATGGTCCCGGCGCTGCTGGCTTCCTACATCATCTCGGTGATCTTCCAGGAAGGCGCCTTCCGCGGTTTCGCTGCCCTGGGCGAGTTCAACACCTTCGTTGCTCGAATCTCCCTGGCGAGTTTCCTGGCTTACGTATTCGGGCAGATTCTCGATATCCAGGTCTTCGATCGCCTGCGTCGTCTGCCGCAATGGTGGATCGCGCCGGTGGTGTCGACGCTGCTGGGCAACCTGCTGGACACCTTCACCTTCTTCTCCATCGCCTTCTGGCACAGCGACAACCCCTTCATGGCCGAGCACTGGGTGGAGATCGCCTGGGTCGACTACGGCGTCAAGCTGGCGGTCATGCTGATGCTCTTCGTGCCGCTCTACGGCGTGCTCCTCAAGGCCATCCTGCAGCGCCTGAAGAACGCCCCGCTGGCCTCGGCCTGACGCTCAGGCCAGCTGGCGGCCGGTCAGCCGCTCGAGCACCCGCAGGGGCGAGCGTTGCGGATCGTGCATCGCCCTGATCGGCAGCAGCACCGTCTGCTCCAGCATGTACTGGCCTTCGCTCACCGCGTGGGCAACCTGGTCGCTGAAACAGACCCAGGTGCTCCCTGCGGGAAACTCCATGGGCCGGGCGGACTGGCCACGCTGCAGTTCGCTGTCGGCCTTCATCCGGTCGTGCAACTGCAGCATCAGGTGGTCGTAGGCGCTCCGTGGCCGCTTGGTGATCTTCAACTGCGCCAGCAGCCAGGTGTACAGCGGATTGGGCTGGCGCAACTGCTGCAGGTAACGGTTGGCGATGGTTTCGAAATCGTCGCCAACCTGCCAGCGCCGTGGCAGGCCGTGCGGGTTGATGTTGCTGAAGACGCGCAGGATGCGGGCACCGTGCAGCGGCCGTGACGGGAAGGCATCGACGTGCAGGCGCCGGTCGTCCTTGCGCCAGGAACTGTTCTGCGCCCAGTTGGCGATGGAGTGCAGGCGCAGGCTGATGGTCGGCTGGGACAAATGCCCGCGATACGCCGGGATCAGTTCCTCCAGCAGATCCTGGCTGAAGCGGCTGTAGCGCTCGAGCAACTGGCGCACCAGCGGCTGCTGCTCGGGAGCGGTGACGCCGCTGAGCCGGTCACGCTGCACGTCGAAGCTGATGTTCTTGCGTTTGCGCTCGACCAGCTCGGGGTCCAGCAGTGCCTGTTCGGCCGGAGTGAGGTCGAAGCTCAACTGCGGGAAGAACAGGATTTCGCCCTGCTCCAGGCGGCTGACCGCAGAGGGAGCGCAGTCAGCGGGCTGAAGGGCGAGTTCGGGTAGGGCTGTGGGAATAGTCATGGACTCTCCAACGGGCGATGACCGTTGCAGAGAAATATATGACACATCCTGAAATAAATTTGAGAATTAGCGACGGTGTGAACATCTCACTGCGCGGTTTGCGCCTTGTCCAGCTTGCGCAGGAACACCGTCATCTCCTTCTCCGCCTGCTTGTCGCCGTGTGCTTGCGCGGCAGCGAGGCCGTCGGTCCAGGCGGTGCGGGCGCCGTCCAGGTCACCCTCGGCCTGTAGCGCCTTGCCCAGCAGCTTCCAGGCGGCGGAGTACTTCGGGTCCTGTTCCACGCAGCGGCGCAGGTGCTCGGCGGCTTTTGCCCCGTCGCCGGCATCCAGGTAGCCCTTGCCCAGGCCGAAGCGCAGCAGCGGGTTGTCCACGCCCTTGGCGAGCATTTTTTCCAGGCTTTCGAGCATCGGCTGCACTCCTTTCTCAGAAGAACGTCAGACCGGCCTGGAACAGCCGCTCGACGTCGCGAATACGTTTCTTGTCCACCACGAAGAGGATCACGTGGTCGCCGGATTCGATCTTCGTCTCACCGTGGGCGATCAGCACGTCGTCGTCACGGATCACTGCGCCGATGGTGGTGCCCGGCGGCAGCTGGACTTCGTTGATCTTGCGGCCGATGACCTTGCTCGACTTGGCGTCGCCGTGGGCGACCACTTCGATGGCCTCGGCGGCGCCGCGGCGCAGGGAGTGCACGCTCTCGATATCGCCACGGCGGACGTGGGTCAGCAGGGTGCCGATGGTGGCCAGCTGCGGGCTGATGGCGATGTCGATCTCGCCGCCCTGCACCAGGTCGACGTAGGCGGGGTTGTTGATCAGCGTCATCACCTTGCGCGCGCCCAGGCGCTTGGCCAGCAGCGAGGACATGATGTTCGCCTCGTCGTCGTTGGTCAGGGCGAGGAACAGGTCGGTGTCACCGATGTTCTCTTCCAGCAGCAGGTCGCGGTCGGAGGCGCTGCCCTGGAGCACGATGGCGCTGTCCAGGCTGTCGGAGAGGTGCCGGCAGCGTGCCGGGTTCATCTCGATGATCTTCACCTGATAGCGGCTCTCGATGGCCTCGGCCAGGCGCTCGCCGATGTTGCCGCCACCGGCGATGATGATCCGCTTGTAGCTGTCCTCGAGACGGCGCATCTCGCCCATCACCGCGCGGATGTGGGCTTTGGCAGCGATGAAGAACACTTCGTCATCGGCCTCGATCACCGTGTCGCCCTGGGGAATGATCGGCCGGTTGCGCCGGTAGATCGCCGCCACGCGGGTATCGGCGTTGGGCATGTGCTCGCGCAGCTGGCGCAGCTCCTGGCCGACCAGCGGGCCGCCGTAGTAGGCGCGGATGCCGACGAGCTGCGCCTTGCCCTCGGCGAAGTCGATGACCTGCAGGGCGCCGGGGTATTCCACCAGGCGCTTGATGTAGTTGGTCACCACCTGCTCGGGGCTGATCAGCACGTCGACCGGGATCGCCTCGTTGTCGAACAGGCCGGCGCGGGTCAGGTACGCCGCCTCGCGCACGCGGGCGATGCGGGTGGGGGTGTTGAACAGGGTGTAGGCGACCTGGCAGGCCACCATGTTCACCTCGTCGCTGTTGGTCACGGCCACCAGCATGTCGGCGTCGTCGGCGCCAGCCTGGCGCAGCACGGTGGGGAACGACGCCTTGCCGTGGACGGTACGGATGTCCAGACGATCGTTGAGGTCGCGCAGGCGTTCGCCGTCGGTGTCGACCACGGTGATGTCGTTGGCTTCGCTGGCCAGGTGCTCGGCCAGAGTGCCGCCGACCTGGCCGGCACCGAGGATGATGATCTTCATGAGAGCTCTTTGTTGACTCCTGAACGGAGGGGTTGCGAGCTAGAACGAGACTAGGAGAGTGCGGTTTCGACGCGGAGAGTAAATGAACATTCGAAACCGTGCTCTGACGACGTTTCGTCGACGCGCAGCAGCCCGTGTTGCTCAGCGCGCCGAGATTTTGATGAGCTTGGCATAATAGAAGCCGTCATGCCCGCCCTGCTGCGGCAGCAACTGGCGGCCATGCGGCTGCTTGATGCCCCAGGGGCCGGGCAGGTCCAGCTCGCGGGCGCCCGGGGTGCGCGCCAGCAACGCGGCGATCTGCTCGCTGTTCTCCCGGGGCATTACCGAGCAGGTCGCGTAGACCATCACGCCGCCGACTTCGAGGGTCGCCCACAGCGCGTCGAGCAGCTCGCCCTGCAGCGTGGCCAGCGCCTCGATGTCCTCGGCGGTTCGGGTCAGCTTGATGTCCGGGTGACGGCGGATCACGCCGGTGGCCGAGCACGGCGCGTCCAGCAGGATGCGCTGGAACGCCTTGCCGTTCCACCAGGCGGCGGTGTCGCGGGCGTCGGCAGCGAACAGCTCGGCCGAGAGCTGCAGACGGGCGAGGTTCTCGCGCACACGCACCAGTCGGCTTTCCTCCAGGTCCACAGCGACTACCCCGGCCAGCGCAGGCTCAGCTTCCATCAGGTGGCAGGTCTTGCCGCCAGGGGCGCAGCAGGCGTCGAGCACGCGCTGGTTCGGCGCCAGCTCCAGGACATCGGCAGCCAGTTGCGCGGCTTCGTCCTGCACGCTGACGCGGCCTTCGGCGAAGCCCGGCAGCTCGCGCACGTCGCAGGGCTGCAGCAGCTGGATGCCGTCGCGGCTGAATGCGCAGGCGGTCGCTTCGAAGCCGACGCGGTTCAGCTCTTCCAGGTAGGCATCGCGGCTACCGTGGCGACGGTTCACCCGCAGGGTCATCGGCGGGTGCGCGTTGTTGGCGGCGCAGATCGCTTCGAACTGCTCCGGCCAGGATTTCTTCAGCGCCTTCTGCAGCCAGCGTGGGTGCGCCAGGCGTGCGGCCGGGTCCTTGTCGACCTCGGCCAGCAGGCTCTCGCTCTCGCGCTGGGCGCGGCGCAGCACGGCGTTGAGCAGGCCCTTGGCCCAGGGCTTCTTCAGCTTGTCCGCGCAGCCTACGGTTTCGCCAATGGCCGCGTGCGGGGGAATACGGGTGTAGAGCAGCTGGTACAGGCCGACCAGCAGCAGGGCCTCGACGTCCCGGTCGCCGGCCTTGAACGGCTTCTGCAGCAGGCGCGCGGCGAGGGTGGACAGGCGCGGCTGCCAGCGCGCCGCGCCGAAGGCCAGTTCCTGCACCAGGCCGCGGTCGCGTGGCTCGACGTTTTCCAGCTGAGTCGGCAGCGAGCTGCCCAGCGAAGCGCGGCCGGCGAGCACGGCGGCCAGTGCGCGAGCGGCCGCCAGGCGGGGATTGGTGCTCATGCGCCCTGCCCTTGCAGACCGAGCGTCTGGCCAGCGGCAAACTGCTCGCGGCGGCTGTTGAACAGGTCGGCGAAGGCCAGCGGCTTGCCGCCGGGGAGTTGCAGGCGGGTCAGCAGCAGCGCGCCTTCACCGCAGGCGACCAGCAGGCCGTCGCGGCTGGCGTCGAGGATCTTGCCGGGTTCGCCCTTGCCCTCTGCCGGCTTGGCACCGAGCACTTTCAGCGCGGCGTCGCCGAGGGTGGTGTGGCACACCGGCCACGGCGTGAAGGCGCGGATGCGCCGCTCCAGTTCGTCGGCCGGGCGCGACCAGTCGATGCGCGCCTCGTCCTTGTTCAGCTTGTGCGCGTAGTTGGCCAGGGCGTCGTCCTGCACCTCGCCCTTGAGCGTGCCGGCAGCGAGGCCGGCGATGGCCTCGACCACGGCTTTCGGGCCCAGTTCGGCCAGGCGGTCGTGCAGGCTGCCACCGGTGTCGTCGGCGGAAATCGGCGTGCTGACCTTGAGCAGCATCGGCCCGGTGTCCAGGCCCGCTTCCATCTGCATCACGGTGACGCCGCTCTCGGCATCGCCGGCTTCCACCGCGCGCTGGATCGGCGCGGCGCCGCGCCAGCGCGGCAGCAGGGAGGCGTGGCTGTTGATGCAGCCCAGGCGCGGGATATCCAGCACCGCCTGCGGCAGGATCAGACCGTAGGCCACGACCACCATCAGGTCCGGCTTGAGCGCGGCGAGCTCCGCCTGGGCGGCGGGATCGCGCAGGGTCGGCGGCTGCAGCACCGGCAGGCCGTTCTCCACGGCGAGTTGCTTGACCGGGCTGGGCATCAGCTTCTGCCCGCGGCCGGCCGGGCGGTCCGGCTGGGTGTAGACGGCCACTAGCTCGTGGGGGCTGTCCAGCAGGGCCTTGAGGTGCTCGGCGGCGAATTCCGGGGTGCCGGCGAAGACGATGCGCAGTGCTTGGCTCATATCGGGCTCACAAAAAAGAAAGGCTTGCCGGGGCAAGCCTTTGGGGGATGGGTCACGCCTGTTGCCGGTGCTGCTTTTCCAGCTTCTTGCGGATGCGGTCGCGCTTGAGGTTGGACAGGTAGTCGACGAACAGCTTGCCGTTCAGGTGATCGCACTCGTGCTGGATGCACACGGCGAGCAGGCCCTCGGCCTCTTCCTCGAACGGATTGCCGTCGCGGTCCTGGGCCTTGATCCGCACTTTCTGCGGACGGTCTACATTTTCGTAGAAGCCGGGTACCGACAGGCAGCCTTCCTGGTACTGGTTCATTTCGTCGGTGAGGAATTCGAACTCCGGGTTGATGTAGACCCGGGGTTCGGACTTGTCTTCGGACAGGTCCATCACCACGACACGCTTGTGCACATTGATCTGCGTGGCGGCCAGGCCAATGCCGGGCGCCTCGTACATGGTCTCGAACATGTCGTCGATCAGAGTGCGCAGGGCGTCATCGAAGACCGTGACCGGCTTGGCGATGGTCCGCAGGCGCGGATCGGGGAATTCGAGAATGTTCAGAATGGCCATATACGTTTGTGATGCACTTGTGGAATAAAGTCAAAATCGGCTGCTAATATGCTGAGCAGCATCGAAAAACGGCTGGAAAGCGCGGTAGGGGCGGCTTCCAGGCGTTTCATGTGTACACATAATAAAGGGATTCACCGCATGAGGAAAACACTACTCGCCCTGCTGCTGCTCGCCGCAGGCGGGGTGGCGCAGGCTGCCGTGCAGCTCAAGGACGGCCATCCGGATCGCTATACCGTAGTGAAGGGCGACACCCTCTGGGACATCTCCGGCAAGTTCCTCAGCAAGCCGTGGAAGTGGCCCGAAATCTGGCAGGTGAATCCGCAGATTCAGAACCCGCACCTGATCTATCCGGGTGACGTGCTGAGCCTCACGTACATCGACGGCCAGCCACGCCTGATGCTCAACCGCGGTGCGTCGCACGGGACCATCAAGCTGTCGCCGCGGGTGCGCAGCACCCCGATCGCCGAGGCGATCCCGACCATCCCGCTGGAAAAGATCAACGCCTTCCTGCTTTCCAACCGCATCGTCGACAGTGCTGACGATTTCTCCAACGCCCCCCATGTGGTCGCTGGTGATGAAGAGAGCGTGATCACTGGCGCCGGCGACCGTGCCTACGCCCGTGGCAATTCGCTGACTGAAGAGGGCAGCTACGGCGTCTTCCGCCAGGCCAAGGTCTACAGCGATCCGGCTACCAACGAAGTTCTGGGTATCGACGCTACGGATGTCGGCAGCGCCAATGTCACTGCAAAGGAAGGCGATATCGCCACGCTGCGCCTGACCCGCACTACCCAGGAAGTTCGCCCGGGCGACCGCCTGTTCCCCACCGAGGAACGCGCAATCACCTCGACCTTCATGCCCAGCGAGCCGACCACTCCCATCAAGGGCACCATCATCGACGTGCCGCGCGGCGTGACCCAGATCGGCAAGTACGACGTGGTGACCATCGACAAGGGCTCCCGCGACGGCCTGGCCGAAGGCAACGTGCTGGCGATCTACAAGCTGGGCGAAACCGTGCGTGACCGCGTCACCGATGACATGGTGAAGATCCCGGACGAGCGCTCGGGCCTGGTGATGGTCTTCCGTACCTACAATCGTCTGAGCTACGGCCTGGTGCTGACCGCTACCCGCTCCCTGGAAGTCAACGATCGCGTCCAGAACCCCTGATGCGTATGTGACTTGAAGAAAACCCCGCTTCGGCGGGGTTTTTTGTGGGTGCGATCCGGAAGGGTCCGACAGCGAATACGTAGATCAGCGCGGCATAGTCCGGGCGTCTCCGCACGCCAAGGATCGTCTCATGCCCGCCGACCAGAACCGTTCACACTCCCCGGCCGAACTCGAGGCGCGGTTGCGCCTGCACAGCCTGCCCGAGGTGGGGCCGCGGCGTTTTCTCCGCCTGCTGGAAGCCTTCGGTTCGGCATCGGCAGCCCTGAGCGCGCCAGCAGCGGCCTGGCGCTCCCTCGGGTTGCCTTCCGTCTGCGCGGAACCGCGCCGCGATGCCTCCATTCGCGAACAGGCGGCGCAGGCCATGCGCTGGCTGGAAACGCCGGAACACCACCTGGTGATGTGGGACGCACCGAATTATCCCGCGCTGCTCGCCGAGCTGCACGATGCTCCGCCGCTGTTGTTCCTGGCCGGCGATCCGGCCTTGCTGGAGCGCCCGCAACTGGCGATGGTCGGCAGCCGCCGGGCCAGCAAGCCGGGATTGGATACGGCGCGCGCCTTCGCCCGCAGCCTGGCTGGCGGCGGCTTCGTGATCACCAGTGGGCTGGCGCTGGGCATCGACGGTGCGGCCCACGAAGGCGCACTGGATTGCGGCGGGAACACGGTCGCCGTGCTGGGGACGGGCCTTGAGCACCTCTACCCGCGTCGGCACATCGGTCTGGCCACGCGCATCGTCGAGCACGGCGGCGCGGTGGTCTCGGAGTTGCCGCTGAACTGCGCGCCCCAGGCGTCGAACTTCCCGCGGCGCAATCGGATCATCAGCGGGCTGTCCCTGGGCACCCTCGTCGTGGAAGCCAGTCCCTCCAGCGGATCACTGATCACGGCGAGGCTGGCCGCCGAGCAGGGCCGCGAGGTCTATGCGATTCCCGGGTCGATCCACCACCCCGGCGCACGCGGCTGTCACGAGCTGATCCGCCAGGGGGCAACGCTGGTGGAGACGGTCGACCACATTCTCGAAGGGCTGAAGGGTTGGACACAGAGCGTGCCGGCGATCGCAACGGCGTCTTCGCTGCCGGCCCACCCTCTGGTCGACCTGCTTCGCGCTGCTCCGCAAGGCAGCGAGCAACTGGCCCTGCGCAGTGGCCTGGAACTGCCGCAGGTGCTGGCGGAACTTACCGAACTGGAGCTGGACGGACGGGTGGCCTGCGAGGCCGGTGTCTGGGTGCATCGCGCCCCCTGAGCACGTAAACTCCCGCGCATCGCAGATCCGAGGAGTTCCCGATGTACAGCAACTGGCGTACCCAGCGCATGGCCCAGGTCGTGCGCGACGGCGGTGTGATCGCTTACCCGACCGAAGCCGTCTGGGGCCTGGGCTGCGACCCGTGGAGCGCCGATGCCGTGTACCGCCTGCTGGCGATCAAGGCGCGTCCGGTGGAGAAGGGCATGATCGTGGTCGCCGGTGACATCCGCCAGTTCGACTTCCTCCTCGACGACCTGCCCGAGTCCTGGCAGGACAAGCTTGCCGCCAGCTGGCCGGGCCCGAATACCTGGCTGGTACCGCACCAGGGTCGCCTGCCCGAGTGGGTGACCGGCGAGCACGATACCGTCGCCCTGCGCGTCACCGATCACCCGCTGGTGCGCGAGCTGTGCCGCTTCACCGGCCCGCTGATCTCCACGTCCGCCAACCCCGCCGGTCGCCCGGCTGCGCGCAGTCGCCTGCGTGTGGAGCAGTACTTCCGTGGCGAACTGGACGGTGTGCTCGGTGGCGCCCTGGGCGGGCGCCGCAATCCGAGCCTGATCCGCGACCTGCGTACCGGCGAGACGGTACGCCCGTCGTAATCCTGCAGGTTGGGCGGGGCGCCTGGCCCACGCCCGCGCCCATGGGGTGCTCCTGCACGGTGTGTACCTTTACGGCAGCAGAATGGTCGACCCGGTGGTGCGTCGCGCCGCCAGTTCGGTCTGCGCCTTGGCTGCCTCGGCCAGGGCGAAGCGCTGGTTGATCTCTACTTTCACCTTGCCGCTGGTGATCATGCCGAACAGGTCGTCGGCCATGGCCTGCAGGCGCTCCGGCGTGCTGGCGTAGCCGAACAGCGTCGGACGGGTGACGTAGAGCGAGCCCTTTTGCGAAAGGATGCCCAGGTTCACGCCGTCCACCGGGCCGGAGGCGTTGCCGAAGCTCACCACCAGGCCGCGCTGCGCGGTGCAGTCCAGCGAGGTCAGCCAGGTGTCCTTGCCCACTGAGTCGTAGACCACCGGGCACTTCTTGCCGTCGGTGAGTGCGAGCACGCGCTCGACCACGTTCTCGTGGCTGTAGTCGATGGTTTCCCAGGCGCCGTGGGATTTCGCCAGTTCCGCCTTGGCGGCGGAGCTCACGGTACCGATCAGGTGCGCGCCGATGGCTTTCGCCCACTGGCAGGCGATCAATCCAACACCGCCGGCTGCCGCGTGCCAGAGGATGGTCTGGCCCGGCTGCACGTTGTAGGTCTGGCGCAGCAGGTACTGCACGGTCAGGCCCTTGAGCATGACGGCGGCGGCCTGCTCGAAGGTGATCGCGTCCGGCAGTTTCACCACGCTGGCCGCCGGCAGCGTGTGCTGCTCGCTGTAGGCGCCCAGCGGGCCGGTGGCGTAGCCGACGCGGTCGCCGACCTTCACGTTGGTCACCGCGCTGCCCACCGCCTCTACCTCGCCGGCGCCTTCGGTGCCGACGCCGGACGGCATGGTGGGGGCCGGGTACAGGCCGCTGCGGTAGTAGGTGTCGATGAAGTTCAGGCCGATGGCGCGGTTGCGCACCCGCACCTCGTTCGGGCCCGGCTCGGCGGGGGTGTAGTCGACGATTTCGAGGACTTCCGGGCCGCCGGTCTTGGCGAATTGAACACGCTTGGCCATGTCGCTCTCCTGATGGCGCGAGGCGCTGCCTCGCCGGGGAAAAGACTTTCATCCAAGCCGCACGCGTGACGGGCGTCAAGACCAGCTTTGCCGGTGGCGATGGTATGCTTGCGCCCGATTTCGTACCTGAACCCCGCTCCGGCCCGCGCCACGCGTGGCTTTCCCGCTCCAAGGTGATTCTCGTGACCGACCGCATCGAGGCCGTGAAGGCCTACCTGCTCGACCTGCAAGACCGCATCTGCGCCGCACTCGAAGCCGAGGACGGCAGCGCCCGCTTCATCGAGGACGCCTGGCAGCGGCCGGCGGGCGGCGGCGGTCGGACCCGGGTGATCGGTGACGGGGCGCTGATCGAGAAAGGCGGCGTGAACTTCTCCCACGTCTTCGGCGCCGGCCTGCCGCCGAGCGCCAGCGCGCACCGTCCGGAGCTCGCCGGACGCGGCTTCCAGGCGCTGGGCGTGTCGCTGGTGATCCACCCGACCAACCCCCACGTGCCGACCTCCCACGCCAACGTGCGTTTCTTCATCGCCGAGAAGGAAGGCGAGGAAGCGGTCTGGTGGTTCGGCGGCGGCTTCGACCTGACGCCCTACTACGCCCACGAGGAAGATTGCGTGCTCTGGCACCAGGTCGCGCGTGATGCCTGTGCGCCGTTCGGCGAGGACGTCTATCCGCGCTACAAGGAATGGTGCGACCGCTACTTCCACATCAAGCATCGCAACGAACCGCGCGGTGTCGGCGGCCTGTTCTTCGATGACCTGAACCAGTGGGACTTCGAC
This sequence comes from uncultured Pseudomonas sp., assembly GCA_966191535.1. Classification (GTDB taxonomy): domain Bacteria; phylum Pseudomonadota; class Gammaproteobacteria; order Pseudomonadales; family Pseudomonadaceae; genus Pseudomonas. The sequence goes on from CBIGPF010000023.1 coordinate 41,588, forward strand.
ACCAGCTTCGCCTTCCTGCGCGCCATCGGCGATGCCTACATCGACGCCTACCTGCCCATCGTGCGCAAGCGCAAGGACACCCCGTATACCGAGCAGCAGCGCGAGTTCCAGGCCTTCCGCCGCGGCCGTTACGTCGAGTTCAACCTGGTCTACGACCGTGGCACCCTGTTCGGCCTGCAGTCGGGCGGCCGCACCGAGTCGATCCTCATGTCGCTGCCGCCGCAGGTGCGCTGGGGCTACGACTGGAAGCCGGAGCCGGGCAGCGAGGAAGCGCGCCTGACCGAGTACTTCCTCACCGATCGGGATTGGTTGGCGCAGGCCTGAGTCGAATTCAGGCGAACCTGTAGGAGTGCGCTATGGGCCCGCTCCTGCAGCGTTAGTACGCGGGTAGAAACCCGGCAATCCCAAGCCTTTCCACCATTTTTGTCCCAGGATTCTGAATGGACCGCTACTGCGTCTTCGGCAACCCCATCGGCCACAGCAAGTCGCCGCAGATTCACCGTCTGTTCGCCGAGCAGACCGGCCAGGCGCTGAGCTATGACGCGCGGCTGGCGCCGCTGGATGACTTCGCCGGGAACGCCCGCGAGTTCTTCGCCGAAGGCTTGGGCGGCAACGTCACCGTGCCGTTCAAGGAAGACGCCTACCGCCTGGCTACCGAGCTGAGCGAGCGCGCGCGCCGGGCCGGTGCGGTGAATACCCTGAAGAAGCTCGACGGCGGCGGTCTGCTGGGCGACAACACCGACGGCGCCGGGCTGACGCGCGACCTGACGGCGAACCACGGCGTCGTCCTGCGCGGCGCACGCATCCTGGTGCTGGGAGCCGGTGGCGCGGTGCGCGGCATCCTCGAGCCCTTCCTCGGGCAGCAGCCGGCCTGCATTGTCATCGCCAACCGCACGGCCTCGAAGGCCGAGCAACTGGCAACGGAATTCAGGGATCTCGGCGAGGTGAGCGGTGGCGGTTTCGACCTGCACGCCGAGCCGTTCGACCTGATCGTCAACGGCACCTCGGCCTCCCTGGCCGGCGAGCTGCCACCCATCGATCCGGCGCTGATCAAGCCGGGACACACCGTCTGCTACGACATGATGTACGGCAAGGATGTGACGGCCTTCAACCGCTGGGCTGCCGAACAGGGCGCGGCGCGCTGCATCGACGGACTGGGCATGCTGGTCGAGCAGGCGGCGGAAGCCTTCCTGCTGTGGCGCGGCATACGCCCGGACTCGGCGCCGGTGCTGGACGAGTTGCGCCGTCAGCTCAAGGGCTGATGATCGCTGTACACCTGTAGGAGCGCGCCATGCGCGCGATCGCGGGCATGGTCCGCTCCTGCAGGGAGTTCCAGGGTTCATTCCGCTGGAGCGGAGCCACCGCTCTATTCCTCGACCAGCAACGCCCCGCCCCTCCCCATCTGCTTTTCCAGCTCCGCGCGTACCCGTGGCCGGGCGTTGCGCAGCACCAGGCTGCGGCCTTCGCTGGCGAGGCGGCGGGCCTCCTGCTGGAGCATCTGCGCACCGGCGAAGTCGATGAAGTTCACGTGGTGGGCATCCAGCACCAGGCGTGCGCCGCGGCTGTGCTGCATCAGCTTCTGCAGGTAATCGCAGGCGCCGAAGAAGATCGAGCCCTCGATGCGCAGCACTTCCTCGTCTTCCCTGGCCCATTGCTGCACGCGCGGCTGCGAGGTGCGCTTGAGGTAGAAGAACAGCGAGGCCAGCACGCCGGCGTAGATGGCATTCTGCAGCGGTAACAGCAAGGTCGCGGCCAGGGTCAGCAGCATGACCAGGGACTCCGCGCGGCTCCCCGTCCACAGTGCGCGCAGGGCCGGGCGATCGACCAGGTTCCAGCAGATCAGCAGGATGCCGGCGGCCATGGCCGGCAGCGGAATGTGGGTGATCAACCCGGCGCCAGCCACCGCCAGCAGTGCGACCCACAGTGCCGAGAAGACCCCGGCCAGCGGCGTGCGTGCACCGGCATCCTGGTTCAGCCCGGAGCGGGTGAAGGAGCCGGCGGACAGGGTGCCCGACAGCCACGGCCCGATCAGGTTGGACAGCCCCTGCGCGCGGACTTCCTGGTTGGCGTCCAGCGCCTGGTGGGAGCGAGTGGCCAGCGCGCGGGCGATGGACAGGCTGGTGACCAGCCCGAGCATGCCGCAGGCCACGGCGGCGGGGAGCAATTGGGCGATGGCGGAGAGGTCGAATGACAGCGGGCTGAGCGGCGGCAGTGCGCTGCGGAAGGCGGCCACCCGGGCGACCTCGGCAAAGGTGGTCGGCATCGCCCAGACCAGCGCGCCGGCGCCGAACAGACCGACCAGCAGTGCCGGCCCGCGCCGCCACAGGCGCTTCACGATCAGGCTCAGCGCCAGGCTGAACAGCCCCACCAGCAGCGAGGGCCCGTGGAACTGCGGTAGCTTCCACCAGAGTGCGGCGGCGCTGGTCAGCGCTGTGCCCTGCCCTCCCGCGGTGATGCCGAGCAGGTAGGGCAACTGGCCGATCACGATCACCAGCGCGGCGCCGCAGGTAAAGCCGAGCAGCACCGAGTGCGAGACGAAGTTCACCAGCACGCCGAAGCGCAGCATCCCCAGCAGCCACTGGAACAGCCCGGCGAGGAAGGTCAGCAGCAGCGCGTACTGGATGAACGACGCGCTGCCCGGCGGCGCCAGCGGGGTGATGGCGGTGAACAGCACCACCGAGATCGCTGCCGTCGGCCCGCCGACCATGTGTTTCGACGAGCCCCACAGGCAGGCGATCAGTACCGGCAGCATTGCCGCGTAGAGTCCGTATTCCGCCGGCAACCCGGCAATCAGCGCATAGGCCATGGACTGCGGTAGCGCGAGTACCGCGCCGGACAGGCCGACGCCCAGGTCGCGGCGCAGGTCGCGCGCGCTGACCTGGGGCAGCCAGGCGAGGAACGGCAGCAGGCGGATCAGGCGTTCCATCGACGGCTTACAGCTTGGCCTTCACGGCGGCCAGCGCGTCGCCGCCGTCGCGGGTCTTCACGCCCTGCAGCCAGGTGTCGAGGCTCTGCGGATTGGCCTTGATCCAGGCCTTCACCGCGTCGGGGTTCTTCACGTTCTTCTCCAGCACTTCGGCCATGATGGCGTTCTCCATCTTCAGGTCGAAGGACAGATTGGCCAGTAGCTTGCCGCTGTTCGGGCACTGCTCGGCGTAGCCGTTGCGGGTCACGGTGAACACGCTGCCGGTGCTGCCGAAGTACTTCTCGCCGCCGGTGAGGTACTTCATGTCGTACTTCACGTTCATCGGGTGCGGCGTCCAGCCGAGGAACACCACCCAGCGTTCGCGCTTCACCGCGCGACCGACCTCGGCGAGCATCGCCTGCTCGCTGGACTCCACCAGCTTCCAGTCACCCAGGCCGAACTCGTCGCCCGTGATCATCTTCTGGACCGACTGGTTGGCCGGCGCGCCGGAACCGATGCCGTAGACCTTCCGGTTGAACTGGTCGGCGTGCTTGTCGAGGTCGGCGAAGGTCTTCACGCCGGCGCTCCATACGTAGGTCGGCACGGCCAGGGTGAACTCGGTGCCCTGGAGGTTCTTCGCCAGCTGGGTGACCTGCTTGCTGGCGATGAACTGGTCGTAGAAGCCCTGCTGCGCCGGCATCCAGTTGCCGAGGAAGGCGTCCACCTGGCCATCGCGCAGGCCGCCATAGGTAATGGGCACCGACAGGGTGTCGATCTTCACCTGGTAGCCCAGGCCGTCGAGGAGGAAGGCGGCGATGCCGTTGGTGACGGCGATGTCGGTCCAGCCCGGATCGGCCAGCTTCACCGTGTTGCAGGCTTCATCGTCGGCCCAGGCCAGCGGGCCGCTCAGCGCCAGGGCGCCGGCCAGCAATATCGCGGATGCTCTTGATACGGTGAATCGCTTGTTCATGCTCCCTTCCCCTTCGGCGTGTTGTGGTTGTTATGTCGGTTGCGGATAGCGGGCGCGGCGCTCCAGATCGTCGAGGTCGATGTGGTTGCGCATGTACTGCTGGCTGGCGTCGACCATGGGTTGGTGGTCCCAGCTTTTCAGCGTGCCATGGGTCAGCGCGTCGGCCACCAGCCGGCGGCGGCGCTGGCTGGCGAGCACCTGCCGGGTGATGGCCGGAACATCCCAGCGCGCGCGGGCTTCGCCCAGCAGGTCGCGTACCAGGTTGGCGTGGGCCGGCGAATCCATGAGGTTCTGCAGCTCGCGTGGGTCATGGGCGACGTCGAACAGCAGGCACGGGTCCTGTTCGGAGTAGACGAATTTGAAGTCGCCGCGGCGAATCATCATCAGTGGGCTGACGGTGCCTTCGGCGGTGTATTCGCCGATCACTTCGTCGTGGCCACCGACGCCTTGCAGGTGCGGCAGCAGCGAGCGGCCATCGAGGTCGACGCCGGGTTCGAGCCGGCCGCCGGCCAACTCGACGAGGGTCGGTAGCAGGTCGACGGTGGACACCGACTGGCTGACGCGATGCGGGGCGAATCGCTTGGGCGCGTGCACCAGCAGCGGCACGCGGGCGGCCATCTCGAACCAGTGCATCTTGTACCAGAGGCCACGCTCGCCAAGCATGTCGCCGTGGTCGCCGGAGAACACGATCAGGGTGTCCTCGGACAGGCCGCAATCTTCCAGGGTGCGCAACAGTGCGCCGATCTGCGCGTCGACATAGCTGCACGCGCCAAAGTAGGCGCGGCGCGCAGCGCGCACCTTCTCTTCGGGCATTTCCTGGCCCCACAGGTCGATCACCTTGAGCAGGCGCTGCGAGTGCGGGTCCTGCTCGTCCTGGGCGATCGCGACCGAGGGCAGCGGGATGTCCTCGTCGCGGTACAGGTCCCAGTACTCGCGCGGGATGGTGTAGGGGTCATGCGGGTGGGTCATGGACACGGTGAGGCAGAACGGCTGCTCGGGGTGTTCGCGCACATGGTCGTAGAGGTACTGGCGCGCCTTGAACACCACTTCCTCGTCGAAGTCGAGCTGGTTGGTACGTACGCACGGGCCGGCCTGGAGTACCGAGGACATGTTGTGGTACCAGCTCGGGCGCACGTCCGGCTCGTCCCAGTTCACGGCCCAGCCGTAGTCGGCGGGGTAGATGTCGCTGGTCAGGCGCTCCTCGTAGCCGTGCAACTGGTCCGGGCCGCAGAAGTGCATCTTGCCCGACAGTGCGGTGCGGTAGCCCAGGCGGCGCAGATAGTGCGCGTAGGTGGGGATATCCGCGGCGAAGTCGGCGGCGTTGTCCCAGGCGCCGATCTTCGTCGGCAGCTGGCCGCTTACCAGGGTAAAGCGCGAGGGTGCGCAGAGTGGGCTGTTGCAGTAGGCCGAGTCGAACACCACGCCTTCACCGGCAAGGCGCGAGAGATGGGGCAGCTTGATCGGCGACTGGGCGTCGTAGAAAGGCAGGAGCGGCGCGGCCATCTGGTCGGCCATGATGAAGAGGATATTCGGACGCTGGTGCTTCATGGCGTTGGGCTTATCCTGTTGGCGCTGTTATGGGATGCTGTGCGGTACGAGTCTGTTGGCTGCTGGATAGGGGGTAAAGCGCATGGCGCGACATGCTTCGGATAACGCCTGCTTATGCGATGGCGAGCCATGAGCGTGCCGCTGGAACTGTTGCGCGTGTTCGAGTCCGCCGCCCGGCTGCTCAGCTTCACCGCCGCCGCCGGCGAACTGGGCACTACCCAGCCGGCGGTGAGCCAGCAGATCAAGCGCCTGGAGAAACTCCTCGCCGTGCGCCTGTTCGACCGCATCCACCGGGGCATCGCCCTCACCGAGAGTGGACAGGTACTGCAGCAGCACGTTCAGGCCGGGTTGGAGAGCATCGACGCGGGCATCGCCGCGGTCACCGCGAAACATCCCCACGAGGTGCTGCAGGTCGCCACCGACTTCGCCTTCGCTGCGTACTGGCTGATGCCACGCCTGCCGCGCTTCCGCCAGGCACATCCGGAGCTGGACGTCGGTCTGATCAGCAGCGACCGCAGCCCGATTTCCCTGCGCAGCGATATCGATGTGGCCATCGCCTTCGGCGACGGGCGTTTCAAGCATGGCGAGGCGTTGCGCCTGTTCAGCGAGGAAGTTTTCCCGGTGTGCAGCCCGCGCCTGCTGGAAGGACGCGAGCCGCCGTTGTCACCCCAGGCGCTCACCGAATTGCCGCTGCTGCACCTCAAGCCCGAGGCCTCCAGCCGCTGGTTCGACTGGGGCGGCGTGTACCGTGCACTGGGCATCGACGGCGCGCCGGCGCCGGCCGGACTGCGTTTCGACAACTACACCCTGCTGGTGCAGGCGGCCATCGCCGGGCAGGGCGTGGCCATCGGCTGGCGGCATCTGGTCGACGAACTGCTGGAGCAGGGGTTACTGTGCCGGCCCATCGCCGAATCGCTGGAATCGCGCTTCGGCTATTACGCCGTGCTGCCCGAGCGCAAACGGCGGATGCGCCTGGTGCAGCGTTTCGTCGACTGGCTGCAGGCGGAACTGGAGCAGGACCGATGACCGACACCCCGATTCAAGATTTCCACGCCCACGTCTATTTCGATGCCCGCAGCCTCTCACGCGCCCGCGCGCTGTGCGAGGAGGCGGCGCGCCGCTTCGGCGCGACGATGGGCCGCGTGCACGAGCGGCCGGTCGGTCCGCATCCGGACTGGAGCTGCCAGCTGGCCTTCGACAACGCCACGTTCGCCACCCTGGTGCCGTGGCTGGCGCTCAATCGTGACGGCCTGGTGATCTTCGTCCATCCCAACACCGGTAATGACCTGCGCGATCACCGCGACTACGGCATGTGGCTGGGCGACGTGCGGCCGCTGGACCTCTCGCAGTTCACGAGCTGACACTTTTTTGCATTCGATAATAATTCTCGATTCGGTGTATGCTGCCCACCCTTCGCATCGGCCTGACAGACGTTGGCCGGTTTTTCGGGGTATTTCGGCCATCATGCGGCGCTTCGCCTCCTCCTCCCTGCTGCAGAGCTTCCAGGCGCACTACGCGGACCTGATGCGCTTCCTCGCCCGCAGGCTGGGGGACAACCAGCGCGCTGCCGATGTTGCCCAGGACACCTGGCTGCGCCTGGCCGACCACCCCGCCGAAGCCGAGGTGCAGGACCCCCGTGCCTACCTGTTCCGCGTCGCCGGCAACATCGCCATCGACAACCTGCGCCGCGAGGGGCGGCTGGCCGAGCTGCACGTCGACGAAACCGCTGCCAATGACCTGAGCGACCCCGCGTCGGGGCTGGAGCACCGCCTGCTCGCCCACGAAGCGCTCGAGCACCTGGATGCGGCCCTCGACCAGTTGCCGCCGAAGGCGCGCGACGCCCTGCTGATGAACCGCCTGGACGGCCTCACCCACGCGCAGATTGCCCAGCGCCTGGGCGTGTCCGAGAGCATGGTGGGCAAGTACATCGTCCAGGCCATGCGCCATTGCCGCGACTGGGCACAGCGGCAGGAGGGCACGCCATGAGCCGCGTGGAGCTGTCCCTCGCCGACGAGGCCATCGAGCGCCTGGTGCAGCTGCATTCGGGCAGCGTCGACGCCGCCGAGCGCATGGATTTCCTGCGCTGGCGCGGGCAAAGCCCGGCACACGAACGCGCCGCTCGCGAGGCCGAAGCCCTGTGGGGCGCCTTGCCGGAAACCCGCAGCGCCCAGCGCTATCGCCAGCGTGCGCGGCGTCCCCGCCGCCTGCTGGCGCTGGCCGCTGCTGCGTGCGTTGCGGCTGTTGCGCTGACTATCGCCCTGCCCGAGCCGCTGGCCGGGCTGTATTCCGATTACGCCACCCGCACCGGCGAGCGGCGCATGCTGGAGCTGGCCGATGGCAGCCGGGTCTGGCTGAACAGCGACAGCGCGCTGTCCGTCGACTTCGGGCCGCAGCAGCGGCGCCTGCGCCTGCACGGCGGTGAGGCGTTGTTCGAGGTGGCCAAGGATCCGTCGCGCCCCTTCATCGTCGAAGCCAGGGGGGGCGAAGTGCGCGCCGTGGGGACGCGTTTCGATGTGGACAGCCGCGGCTCACAGGTGCGCGTGGACGTGACCGAAGGCGTGGTCCAGGTGAACAGTGCCGGCAGTGCGCCGGTGCGGTTGTCCGCCGGCGAGCGCCTGAGCTACCGCGACAGCAACGTGCCCGAGCCGGTGCAGCCGCTGGACCTGTCCAGCGCCAGCGCCTGGCAACGCGGCAAGCTGATCTTCAACCAGCGCCCGCTGGGCGAGGTGCTCGATGAGTTGGAGCGCTACCTGCCCGGCCGCATCGTGCTGACCGACAGCGCGCTGCGCCAGCACAAGGTCAGCGGCGTGTTCGACCTGCAGGACCCCGGCGCGCTGCTCAAGACCCTGGAGCGGCTTCAGCCGGTGAGCGTGACTCACCTGCCCTGGCTGGTGCTGATCCGCCCCGCCCCGAAAGCCTGAAGCACCCTGTAGGAGCGGGCCATGCGCGCGATCGCGGGCATGGCCCGCTCCTACAGGGGATGCCGGGCGGGGCCGGGGGGCGAATAACGCCCCCGGCGTTATCCGCCGCGCACGCCGTATCGGCGGATAAAGCGTGCCGCTTCATTCGCGCGGCGAAAGCGATTCCCGCCCTTTCACGCAAGAAAATGAAAATTTTTTGCATTTAGCACTGCAAGGTTTGCCTGGCCGTTTCGTCGTAGGCAGGAACGCGAAGAATTCTCAATACGCGACCCTGCCCACACAAGAACGGATTTCACCCGCATGCATTACCGTCCTTCCCCGTTGCACCGCGCGCTGTTGCTGGCTTCCCTGCTCGGTGCCGCCGCTCCCCTGGTCCACGCCGCCGGTTCTGCCGCC
>CBIGPF010000024.1:0-49901 GCA_966191535.1 uncultured Pseudomonas sp.
TGCGCATTATAGGGAGTTTAAATTGGCCGTCAACGACTAATTTAAACTTTCTTCAGTTAGCCGCCAGGCGGCCCCGCAGCAACGGCAAACGACGCGCCACAGGCGGAGCCCGCAGCAGCATCAAAAGCAGGCCTATGGCGGCGTAGATCGCCCAGCGCTCCAGATCGGACCGCACGACCCACAGCATATGCAGCAATCCCAGACCGAGGATGACATATATCAGGCGATGCAGTTTCTTCCAGCCGCCCCCCAACCTGCGCATGCTGTAGCGGTTGGACGTGATCGCCAGTGAGAGCAAGCCAAGGAAGGCAACGAACCCGACAATGATGTAGGGCCGCTTGCGCAACTCGACAGCCAACTGCACCCAGTCCAGCCCCAGGATGAAGACGGCATAGGCACTCAGGTGCAGCACTATATAGGTGAAGCACCATAGCCCCAGCTGGCGACGCACCTGGACCCAACCCCCCCAGCGAGTAATCTTCTGCAGCGGCGTCATCGCCAGGGTAATGAGCAGCAGGATGAGCCCGCCCTGCCCTAATCGGTCAACCAATGCCTTGCCCGGATCCGGACCGAGGTCAAAGATCCACGCTTGGTACAACCAATAGAGCGGTAACACCAAAGCGGCCAGGAACACCCCGGCCCGCCAGAGCGGATAGCGCATCAGTAATCCTTCCTCAGGTCCATGCCTGCATAGAGCGAAGCAACTTCATCGGCATAGCCGTTGAACATGAGAGTAGGACGAACATTAGGGCTGAATAGTCCACTGGGCAGTCGACGCTCGCGCGCCTGGCTCCAGCGAGGATGGTCCACCGTCGGATTCACGTTGGCAAAGAAGCCGTACTCATCCGCGGCCAGACTCTGCCAGGTAGTCTTCGGCTGCTCCTCGACGAAGCTGATCCGAACAATGGATTTGGCGCCTTTGAAGCCATATTTCCACGGCACCACGAGACGAAGCGGCGCACCGTTCTGGTTTGCCAGCACTCGCCCATACATGCCGACTGCCAGTATCGCCAATGGGTGCATTGCCTCATCCATGCGCAACCCTTCTACATAGGGCCAATCAATCAAGGCGAAATTGGATTGCACACCCGGCATGTCCTTGCGATCCACCAGCGTCTCGAAGCGCACGTACTTCGCCTTGCTGGTCGGCTCTACCCGCTTGATCAATTCCGAGATCGGAAAGCCGATCCACGGAATGACCATCGACCAGGCCTCTACACAACGCAGCCGGTAGACGCGCTCCTCCAACTGGTAGGGCTTGATGAAATCCTCCAGCGCATACTTGCCAGGCTTGCTCACCTCCCCATCGATTACCACGGACCACGGCTCGGTCTTCAGGGCGCCAGCATTCGCAGCGGGATCCCCCTTGTCCGGGCCGAACTCATAGAAGTTGTTGTAGGTGGTCGCATCCTTGAACGGCGTGATGGCTTCATCTTTCACCGTCACCGCATCCCAACGGGTAGCAGACAGCTTTTCGGCGAACCAGGAAGGCGCGGCAGCTTCGACGACATCAGCATAGCGACCACCATCGGCAAAACTCAGCCGCGGCAAGCTGGAGAGTGCGGCAGCCGCCATCGCACCACCGAGGAAGTGGCGACGGGAGAGATAGAGGGATTCAGGAGTGACTTCCGATTCGTGGCAATCGGAAAGGCGGGACGACTTGATCAGCATGACGGGCTCCGCAACGGCTGGCTGTATGCGCCAGTAGACTGCGGAGCCCGCTGGAAATTACACGGCAGGCGGCTGCTTGCGACGGCGCAATTGCAACAAGTATTGCACCGGGCCGGAGGTGGCGTATGCAAGGAACAGCAGGAGCAGGATGCGCGGCGGGTCGGTGAAGACCACGGCGAATGCCAGCACCACTACCAGGATCGCCATGAACGGCACGCGACCACGCAGGTCGAGATCCTTGAAGCTGTAGTACTTGATGTTGCTGACCATCAGCATGCCGGCGGCAGCGACCATCAAGGCAACCAGCAGCGAAACCTTGGCACCCTGCACATCGAAGTCGGCGAACGCCCACACCGTACCGGCAACCAGCGCCGCGGCAGCCGGACTGGCCAGACCAATGAAGTAGCGCTTGTCGGCCTTGCCCACCTGGGTATTGAAGCGAGCCAGACGCAGAGCGGCACCTGCCACATAGATGAAGGCGACCATCCAGCCGACCTTGCCCAGGCTGCTCAGCGCCCACTCGAAAGCAACCAGCGCCGGAGCGACACCGAAGGCGACCATGTCGGACAGCGAGTCGTACTCGGCGCCGAAGGCACTCTGGGTATTGGTCAGGCGGGCCACACGACCATCGAGGCCGTCGAGGACCATGGCGACGAAGATGGCGATGGCGGCATTGGAGAAGTCGCCGTTCATGGCATTGATGATGGCGTAGAGGCCGGTGAACAGTGCCGCGGTGGTGAACAGGTTGGGCAGCAGGTAGATGCCGCGATGACGAACCTTGCGACCTTCGGCGTCATGGCCCTCTTCGATGTGCTCATCGATGGGCAGCAGACTTTCTTCGGTGTCGGAAGCCTTGTTGGGCTCCTCGTGACCTTCACTCATGGACGATTCCTTGAGAACTCGTTGAGGCTGAGATTCGCCGGGGCACGCTACTGCGCAGACTCACCCGACGCCCCCGCTTTATACCAGATCACCGCCCCTAAACGAAAAAACGCGGCAATCGCCGCGTTTCTTCGTTCGTCGAAATGACCTTAGTTCTTGGTCTTGTCGACGATCTTGTTGGCAGCGATCCACGGCATCATGGCGCGCAGCTGCTCGCCGATGACTTCGATGCCGTGAGCGGCGTTGTTGCGGCGCTTGGCGGTCATCGACGGGTAGTTGGTGGCGCCTTCGGAGATGAACATCTTGGCGTACTCACCGTCCTGGATGCGCTTCAGAGCATTGCGCATGGCCTGACGGGATTCGGCGTTGATGACTTCCGGACCGGTCACGTACTCGCCATATTCGGCGTTGTTCGAGATCGAGTAGTTCATGTTGGCGATGCCGCCTTCGTACATGAGGTCAACGATCAGCTTCAGTTCGTGCAGGCACTCGAAGTAGGCCATTTCCGGAGCGTAACCGGCTTCGACCAGGGTTTCGAAACCGGCCTTGACCAGCTCGACGCAACCGCCACACAGAACGGCCTGCTCGCCGAACAGGTCGGTTTCGGTCTCGTCCTTGAAGGTGGTTTCGATGATGCCGGTACGGCCGCCGCCGACGCCGCAGGCGTAGGACAGAGCAACGTTCTTGGCATTGCCCGAAGCGTCCTGGTAGATGGCGATCAGGTCAGGGATGCCGCCGCCCTTGACGAACTCGGAGCGCACGGTGTGGCCCGGGGCTTTCGGCGCGATCATGATCACGTCGAGGTCAGCGCGCGGAACGACCTGGTTGTAATGGATGGAGAAGCCGTGAGCGAAGGCCAGGGTAGCGCCCTTCTTCAGGTTCGGCTCGATCTCGTCCTTGTACAGGCGGCCCTGGAACTCGTCCGGGGTCAGGATCATGACCAGGTCGGCAGCGGCAACGGCTTCAGCCACTTCAGCGACTTTCAGGCCGTGGTTCTGAGCCTTGGCAACGGAAGAAGAACCCGCACGCAGGCCGACGGTGACGTCGACGCCGGAGTCTTTCAGGTTGCAGGCGTGGGCGTGACCCTGGGAACCGTAACCGATGATGGCAACTTTCTTGCCCTGAACGATGGAGAGGTCACAGTCTTTATCGTAGAAAACGCGCATTTGGGTAATCCCCTGTCAGTTGGCCTCGTGGGCCGTATTTCAAATCAGATGCTGAGAGTCTTGTCGCCACGGGCAATGCCGGTGACGCCACTGCGGACAACTTCGAGGATCGACGCGGTGCCGATGGCCTGGATGAAGCTGTCCAGCTTGTCGCTGGTGCCGGCCAGCTGCACGGTGTAGACGCTGCTGGTGACGTCGACGATCTGCCCGCGGAAGATGTCGGTGGTGCGTTTGACTTCGGCGCGCTGGGCGCCGGTAGCCTTCACTTTCACCAGCATCAACTCGCGCTCGATGTGCGCGCTCTCCGAGAGGTTCACCAGTTTTACCACCTCGATGAGCTTGTTGAGGTTCTTGGTGATCTGCTCGATGACTTCATCCTGACCGGCGGTGGTCAGGGTCAGGCGCGACAGCGTCGGGTCCTCGGTCGGGGCGACAGTCAGGCTTTCGATGTTGTAGTTGCGCTGGGAGAACAGGCCGACAACGCGGGAGAGCGCGCCGGGTTCGTTTTCCAGCAGCAGGGAAATGATGTGTCGCATGATCAGGTACGCTCCGTCTTGCTCAGCCACATGTCGCGCATCGCACCACCGCGGATCTGCATCGGGTAGACGTGCTCGCTGGTATCGACCTGGATGTCGAGGAAGACCAGGCGATTCTTCATCGCGAAGGCTTCTTCCATCATCGGCTTCAGGTCCTTCAGGTCGGTGATGCGCATGCCGACGTGGCCATACGCTTCAGCCAGCTTGACGAAGTCCGGCAGCGATTCCATGTAGGAGTGCGAATAGCGGCTGTTGTACTGCATGTCCTGCCATTGGCGGACCATGCCCAGCGCACCGTTGTTCAGGTTGACGATCTTCACCGGCAGGTCGTACTGCAGGCAGGTGGACAGCTCCTGGATGTTCATCTGGATGCTGCCTTCACCGGTCACGCAGGCGACGTCGGCTTCGGGGAAGTTCAGCTTCACGCCCATGGCGGCCGGGAAACCGAAGCCCATGGTGCCCAGGCCACCGGAGTTGATCCAGCGATTGGGCTTGTTGAAGCGGTAGTACTGTGCCGCAAACATCTGGTGCTGACCCACGTCGGAAGCGACGAAGGCATCACCGTTGGTGACTTCGCAGAGAGTCTCGATCACGGTCTGCGGCTTGATGATGCTGCCGTCGCCCATGCTGTACGGGAACAGGCCACGGGTACCGCGCCATTCCTCGATCTGCTTCCACCAGGCAGCCTGAGCTTCCTTGTTCGGGGTCTCGCCGATTTCCTTGAGGATTGCGACCATTTCGGTCAGGACGCTATCCACCGGGCCAACGATCGGGATGTCAGCCTTCACGGTCTTGGAGATCGAGGCCGGGTCGATATCGACGTGGATGATCTTGGCGTTCGGGCAGAACTTGGCGGCGGTCTCGCCATTGATCACGCGATCGTCAAAACGCGCGCCGACGGCGAAGATCACGTCAGCGTGGTGCATCGCGAGGTTCGCGGTGTAGCTGCCGTGCATGCCGAGCATGCCGACGAACTGGCGATCGGTACCCGGATAGCCACCCAGACCCATCAGGGTATTGGTGACCGGCACATTGAGCATGCGCGCGACTTCGGTCAGCGGCTCGGCGGCATTGCCCATGATCACGCCACCACCGGCGTAGATGATCGGGCGCTTGGCGGCCAGCATCATCTCTGCTGCCTTGCGGATCTGGCCGGAGTGGCCACGGACCGCCGGGCTGTAGGAGCGCAGCTTCACCTTCTTCGGGTAGTTGTATTCGAACTTCTGGGTCGGATCGCCCATGTCCTTCGGAATATCGATCACCACCGGGCCGGGACGGCCGGACTGGGCGATATAGAAGGCCTTCTTGATGACCTCTGGGATTTCCGACGGGTGCTTGATGATGAAGCTGTGCTTCACGATCGGGCGGGAGATACCGACCATGTCGGTTTCCTGGAACGCGTCAGTGCCGACCATGTTGCTCGCCACCTGGCCGGAGATCACCACCATCGGGATGGAGTCCATGTAGGCAGTGGCGATGCCGGTAACGGCGTTGGTCGCGCCGGGACCGGAGGTCACCAGCACCACGCCAGGCTTGCCGGTGGCACGCGCATAGCCGTCGGCCATGTGGGTAGCGGCCTGCTCGTGGCGAACCAGAATATGAGTCACTTCGTTCTCTTTGAAGAGAGCGTCGTAGATATGCAGGAGGGCACCGCCCGGGTACCCGTAGATGTACTTAACGCCTTCGTCACGCAGGGAGCGGACGACCATTTCAGCGCCGGATAAAAGTTCCACGTTGTCACCTCTAGAACGCTATATACGGAAACCCCCAACGTGGGGGACCGACTTGGATGGCTGCCCGGCAGACATGGGCGAATGTAATCGCCGGCTACGTCGACTGCCGATTGAGCAGAACCTGGAGACACTCCTGTTTGTGTTACGGAGAGCCTCCACCCAGCGCGAGGTAACGCGAAACAGGGTGAAACTTTGCGGCGCGGGTAGCACCTCTTGTCTGCCGAGTAAAACCAGCTTGCGGCCGGCCCACTGCAGCGAACCTTGGATTCTTCTGAAACGAAGCGGCCAAGTCAAGCCATATATGGCTTTGAATGAAGCCGGGATGTGAACTTTCTCAGAGTGAATAAGCGCACGTTTTGGTTATAGTTACCGACAGACTCCGCATCCCAAGGATCGACAACGCATGCGACGGACGATTTTCATGGGCAGCCTGCTGCTCGCACTGGCCCCGACCGTGATGGCCGCGCAGGTCTACAAATGGGTCGACGCCCAGGGCATCACCCACTTCGGCGCCCAGCCGCCGGAAGGCACCGACGCCGCCACCGTCAACACCAATACCGCCCCGCCCAAGGCCAGCAACTTCCCCCCGCCCGCTGCCGCCAAGCCGACGCTGCCACCCAGCACGGACGAGAAGCAGAAGGCTGCCGACGAGAAAGTGCGCCAGGAAGTGGCGCAGCAGGAAGCCGAGCGCGTTCAGCAATGCGACAAGCTGCGCACCGACCTGGCCCAGCTGAAGAACAACCCGCGCATCCGGGTGGACGACGGTAATGGCGATCTGCGGCGGATCACCGAAGAAGAACGCCAGGGGCGGATCGCCACCAGCGAAAAGAGCCTGCGCGAAAACTGCAACTGACGCCCCTCAGGGCGTCGGGCTGATCAGTTGATCGAAGGCGCCAAGGGCATCCAGCAGCGCTGCCACTCGCGCGCCCTCACTGGCGTAAGCCATTTCCGCGATGGCGCGGATGCCCGAGGCACTGGGCAGGTCCGCGCCACTCTCGATGATCTGTTTCATCCGTGGCAGGAAGATCCACTGCAGCCACTCCTCGAGCGCCAGCGTATCCACGCAGAACGGCTCGACGCTGGAAAGCCTGTCCGTCGACGGGCTTTCACTTCCCCACAGTCCGATCGCACGCATCTCCCGCTCGATCAGCAGCAGTTGATCCGCAACGGCCAGCACACGTGCGTCCATTACAGGGTCACCTTGGCTTTCTGACGCGCTTCGGCGGCACCGGCTGCATTGCCCTGCTGGTCACGGCACTTGGCGATCAGATCCCACAGACTGGCCTGCATGGTCGGGCGACCGTTGGCCAGCGACAGGCCGCGCAGCGCCACCTGCTCGGCTTGCGCGGCGTCACCCTGAGCCAGGCGAACCTGGGCCAGCTTGTAGAGCACCTGCGGCTCGCGAGGAGCGATGCGCTGGGCGCGCTCCAGGCTGGCGGCAGCGCCATTCAGGTCACCGCCACCCTGCTGTTGCGAGGCGGAGGTCAGCAGCGCCAGCACCGGACCATCCAGTTGCTCATCCGCCGACAGGCCGGCGTTGCTCGATGGAATCCCGGACGGTCCCTGGTATTTGCTGCCCTGGCTCGCCGGGGCGACCTGCTGGTTCTGGTACACCGGCTGCTGGTAGGTCTGCGACTGGAACCCACCATTGGACGTGATGCCGCCACTGGTGGAGATCGGCTGTTGCGACGAGTAGGTCGAGCCGGTAGCACCCGGCGCCGTGGTCATCGGCGACGTACTGATCGGCGCGGCGCCCGTCTGCGCCGGGAAAGTCTGAATCGGCGCCATGCCGGCATCCTGCGGAACCATCACGGTCACACCGGAATCACCCTGTGGGATGCTCTGGCCGGCTCCAGCACGAACCGGCGCCTGCGTATTGCCGCCGGCGCGGCCGACACGCTCCGAGTTGGAGACGGAGGTACCGGAGTCCTGCACGGGAATCGCACCGTGCTGCGGGGACGCACAACCGGACAGAAGCGCCAGAGTCGCCGACGCTGCAAACCAAGCTTTTCTCACTTCCAATCCTCTTGCATCAGTTCAACCAGCCGCGCACCCAGTCCATGACTTCGCCGGCCGGCGTCTGGTTTCCGCAACCCGCGCCGGGCGCAGGCTCGCTTCCTCGAATATAAGGCATCTGCACCGCACCGGGGCAGTTGGCATCAGTGCCCTGCCCGGTATGCGGATCGACCCAGGCCTGCACGACGTTATCCGGCATCGGCATATCCAGCGGCGCGGGGTTGGCCTTGCGCATGAAACTGGTCCAGATCTGCAGTGCGCCGGTCGCGCCGGTCAGCGGCGTCTTGCCGTTGTCGTCGCGACCGATCCAGACCACCGCCAGCAGGTCCTGGCCGAAACCGGAGAACCAGCTGTCGCGGGAGTCGTTGGTGGTGCCAGTTTTGCCCGCCAGGGTCAGGGACGCCGGCAGCTGGTTGTACACCGAGCGCCCGGTACCCTCGCGCATCACGCGTTGCATCGCGCTCTGCAGCAGGTAGATGGAGCCGGGATCGAAACGCTGCTCGACCTGGAACGGATAACGCTTGAGCGGCTGCCCGTCGGCGGCCAGCACACTGCGGATACTCCGCAGCGGGGTATTGAAGCCGCCGCTGGCGATGGTCTGGTACATGGTTGCGACCTGCATCGGGCTCAGCGCACCGGCGCCCAGCAGCATCGACGGATAGGCCGGCCAGTTCGGCGATACGCCCAGGCGCTCCAGGGTCTTCAGCACGTTCGGCACGCCAAGGTCGAGACCTAGCCTGGCCGTGGACAGGTTCAGCGAACGGGCCAGCCCCTGATAGAGGAAGATCGTACCGTTGGCCGTGCCTTCGTAATTCTTCGGCGTCCATACCTGGCCATCCTTGCCCTTCACCTGGAACGGCTCGTCCTGGATGTAGCTGGTCAGGGTGTACTGGCTGGGCCGCTCCAGCGCCGTCAGATAGACCGCGGGCTTGACCAGCGAGCCGATCGGCCGCACCGCGTCCACTGCACGGTTGAAGCCAGCGAAACGCGGGTCACGGCTGCCGAGCAGCGCCTGGATCTCACCGGTTTCCGGGTTGGTCACGACCATCGCGGTTTCGGTTTCGGCGACACCCTTGCGGCCTTCAAGGCGCTTGAAGGTTTCGCTGACGGCAGACTCCGCCTTCATCTGCAGGATGGGGTCGAAGCTGGTGAAGATGCGCAGACCTTCCTCGGTCAGGTCCTCGTCGCGGTAATCCTCGCGCAGCTGGCGTTTCACCAGGTCGAGGAACGCCGGGTAGGAGCTGTTGGCCATGCTGCCCTGGCGGGTCACGCCCAGCGGCGTCTGCTTGGCGGCAGCCGCCTCATCGGCAGTGATTACGCCCTGCTCGGCGAGCACGTCGAGCACCACGTTGCGGCGCTCCAGTGCGCGCTCCGGGTTGCGGCGCGGGTTGTAATAGGACGGCCCTTTCACCATGCCGACCAGCAGCGCCACTTGTGGCAGCTTGAGCTCCGACAGCGGCTGGCTGAAGAAGTACTGGCTGGCGAGGCCGAAGCCGTTCACCGAGCGCTGACCATCCTGGCCGAGGAACACCTCGTTGAGGTAACCCTCGAGGATTTCGCGCTTGTCGTAATGCAGCTCCAGCAGCACCGCCATCATCGCCTCGGTGAGCTTGCGCGACAGGCTGCGTTCGTTGGTCAGGAAGAAGTTCTTCACCAACTGCTGGGTCAGGGTACTGCCACCCTGGCGCAACTGGCCGGCGCTGGCGTTGACCCAGACGGCTCGGGCGATGGACTTGATCGAAACCCCATGGTGAGTCCAGAAGTCGCGGTCTTCCACGGCGACCAGGGTATCGATCAGGTATGGCGGCACCTGGTCGAGTTTGATCAGGATGCGGTCTTCGTTGTGCGCCGGGTACAGGCCACCGATCAGCAGCGGCTCCATGCGCGCAACGGCCAGGTCGCCGCCGTTGGCGCGGCTCAGGCCGGCTACGTAGTCGCCGGAGAACCGCACTCGAATCCGCTGCGCAGGCTCGGCGCCTTCGTAGAACTGAAAACCGCGGGTATTGAGGTCGACGGCATTGCCGGACACCGCGACGGCGCCAGGCCCTGCGACCGAAGTCTCACGGCGATAGCCCAGGGCATCCAACTCGCGCAGGAAGTCGTCCTTGCCCAGTTTCAGGCCGACGAACAGTTCCAGCGGCCGGGCGTACACCTTGGCGGGAATGGTCCAGCGCTTGCCGGAGAATTTCTCCTGCACAACCGCATCGAGGTACACGGCAAAACCGGCCAGCACCACCACGCCAACCAGACCGAGCTTGAGAGCCCAGCCCAGCCACTTGCGCATGGCAGGCGACGATTTGCCGCTTTTTTTACGGGATTTGGAAGATCGGGGACGCGTCATGGCGGCGCATTATACGTACTTTATCCACAGGAGACAGACGCCGCTCCAGCGGGCGTCCGGGCTTGATGCGAACTGCCGCGCATCTCGCGAATCCGGCAGTCGCCGAGCTATGACCCCACGATGGCCATTTGGTTGCCGGCCGGCTGCAGAGTTTGCACCCGCCGACCCAGCCGCCATAATGCCTGCCTTCAGAAATTCGATCGGAAAGGACATCACGTGAGCCAGACTCTACTCGCAGCCCTGCAGAACCCCGCCCTCTTCCCCCATCCGGTCGAAGGCTTCCGGGTCATCGAAACCCACATTTCCTGGGTGCTGCTCACTGGCTCCTATGTCTACAAGATCAAGAAGCCGGTGAACTTCGGCTTCCTCGACTTCACTGACCTCGCCAAGCGCAAGCACTTCTGCGAGGAAGAACTGCGCCTGAACCAGCGCCTGACCGACGGCCTGTACCTCGATGTGATCGCCATCACCGGCAGCGAGGCCGCTCCGCAGCTCAACGGCCAAGGTCCGGCCATCGAATACATGATCCAGTGCCGTGAATTCCCGCAGAGCCAGCTGCTCAGCGAAGTACAGGCACGCGGCGAACTGGGCGCCGAGCACATCGACGGCCTGGCCAAGCAGATCGCCGACTTCCACCTGCGCACCCCGGTGGTCGCCACCGAGCATCCGCTGGGCACTCCGGACGCCTGCATGGCACCAGTGCGTCAGAACTTCGAGCAGATCCGTCCGATGCTCTCCGACAAGGCCGACCTGCAGCAGCTCGACGCGCTGGAAGCCTGGGCCGAGTCCAGCTTCGAGCGCCTGCACAGCGTGTTCGAGCAACGCAAGGCGAACGGCTTCATCCGCGAATGCCACGGTGACATTCACCTGGGTAACGCCGCAATCATCGACAGCAAGGTCGTGCTCTTCGACTGCATCGAGTTCAACGAGCCGTTCCGCTTCACCGACGTCACAGCCGACTACGCCTTCCTCGCCATGGACCTGGAAGACCGTGGCCTGAAGTGCCTGTCGCGGCGTTTCGTCAGCCAGTACCTGGAATACACCGGCGACTACCAGTCCCTGGCTCTGCTGAACTTCTACAAGGCCTACCGCGCCCTGGTCCGCGCCAAGATCGCGCTGTTCAGCCTGGCCCATCAGAGCGATGCCGTGCAGAAGGCCGCGACCCTGCGCCAATACCGCAACTACGCCAACCTGGCGGAAAGCTACAGCGCCATTCCGTCGCGTTTCCTGGCCGTTACCGTCGGTGTTTCCGCCGTCGGCAAAAGCCAGGTCGCGCTGCGCCTGGTAGAAGCGCTCGGCGCCGTTCGCCTGCGTTCGGACGTGGAGCGCAAGCGCCTGTTCGGCGAGCAGAAAACCGAGCAGCAAGGCCAGCTCAAGGAAGGCATCTATGACGCCGACGCCACCCTCGCCACCTACCAGCGCCTGAACGAACTGGCGGTCGACATCCTCCGCGCCGGCTACCCGGTCGTGCTGGACGCCACCTTCCTCAAGCGCGAGCAGCGCGCCGCTGCCTGGGAGATCGCCGAGGAGACCGGCGTGCCCTTCCTGATCCTCGACTGCCACGCACCGGAAGCCGTGATCGCCGGCTGGCTGGCTCAGCGCCGGAGCGAGGGCAACGATCCGTCCGATGCGACCCTGGAAGTGGTTCAGGCACAGCAGGCCAACCGCGACGCCATCAGCGCCGAGGAGCAGCAGCACAGCAAGCGCGTCGATACACCGGATGCAGCCAGCCTCGATGCCCTGGTCGCCAGCATCCGCCAGCGCCTGCCGGGCCTCTGATCCCCGTCTGCCGGCCGGAATCGCCCCACACGGCGATTTCCGGCCGATAGTCAGGCCGCACAGCCCGCGGCAAACGACGACAACGCCCTGCCCCGCATTCTCGGCGATGTCACAAAGCCACGTTTTTCCCAGTCACCGCTACACTTCCCTCTGAGTGTCCGGCCGCTACGAGCAGTTCTCGGCCCCTTCAAGACCTGACACCCATCGCGCCCATCGCAAGGACAGACGATGAACGACGAACTGCTGCACCTGAAGAACCTCGGCAAGACATCCGCCCAATGGCTGCATGCCGTGGGCATTCACAGCGCCAGCGACCTGCGCCGCCTGGGGGCGGTTGGCGCCTACCGGGCCGTGCGCGCCCGCGGCTTCCGCGCGTCGAAAGTGCTGCTCTATGCCATCGAGGGCGCACTGCTGGATGTGCACTGGAATGACCTTCCACCCGCGCACAAGGCCGCTCTTCTTGGCGAGCTTGAGACATTTCCTGCACGTAACAAGAGCTAGCTCACAAGCTCTGTGTGAAAATGTTTACGCAAGGTACCTGTCCGCTTATGGTTTCAGGGCCCTTCGTGCGCCCTCGACCGTCGCCATATCAAGGAATTACGGCCATGTACCTACTCGGTGAACAACCTGCTTACGCCGATCGACTGATCAATCGCCTGCAGGGCATTCCGGCGCAATTGCTCGCCGGCCTGGAACCCGCCGGCGAAGCCATTCGCCTGGAGCGTTCCGACGACCTCGAAGGCGAGCTGCCCGGCAAGCACCTGTTCCTCATCGAGAACGGACTGGTCCACGCGCTGGTGGACGAGCGTCCGCTGTTCTACCTGCAGGAAGGCGACCTCGTCGGCCTGCGCCAGGGTATCGAGCTCCCGCCCTGCCGCTACGTCAGCGAAGAGCCGCTGTGCCTGATCCCTTATTCGCGCAGCGAAGTGTTCCGGCATATCCACAGCAACGAACAGCGCCAGGAGCAGTTCCTGCACTACCTGATCGGGCACACCGCGCTGTTGTCGGATGCCCTGGCGCACCTCAAGCAACCGGAGATTCGCCCAGCCACCGGCTTCCAGCACTTCGCTGCAGGCGCCCAGTTGATCCAGCAGGGTGACGACGCCGAGCACGTATTCATCATCATCGAGGGGCACGCCGAAGCGTTCGTCGATGGTCAGAAGGTCGGTGATGTGCAGAAGGATGAAATCTTCGGCGCCATGGCCGTGTTCACCCGCGAGAAACGCAGCGCCTCGGTGATCGCCAGCGAGCCGTGCACGGTGATGGTGATCCCGAAGGACCAGTTCCTCAGCCTGATGCAGAGCAACCCGCGCATCGCCCACAGCCTCATCGAAGGCATGGCACGACGCATCGACCTGCTGAACAAGGAAGTGACCCAGCTGCGCCTGCAACGCCAGGCCGACTGATCCGCTTTCCCGCGAAAAGCCCGGCCCAGCGCCGGGCTTTTTCGTTTGCGCTGACGGTGCTTCGCAGGCGAGAAAAAATCTGCAGAAAAGAGGTTGACTCTCAAATGATAATGATTACTATTGAGTCATCTGGTCGCGAGGCCAGATCGATAACCTCAAGAGACCACGCAGTCGGACTCTTCAGATTATCTCCTCATCAGGCTAATCACGGTTTCGACCCGGCACTTTGCCGGGTCTTTTTTTTGCCTCGATTTTTTCCTTCGCACCCCGCTTTCCTGGCCAGCGAAAAAACTTCGGCTCATTCGAAGAAAAGGTGTTGACTCTCAAATGATAATGGTTATTATTACAACCACTGGCTGCGAGGCCAGTTGGATAAGCTAGAGAGACCACGCAGTCGGACTCTTCAGATTATCTCCTCATCAGGCTAATCACGGTTTGGACCCGGCACTTTGCCGGGTCTTTTTTTGCCCGCGATTTCTGCTGCAGCCTCCTGGTGCGCCAATGAAAAAGGGCCTTTCGGCCCCTTCACATCTTGCCACGCATCTGCGCGCAGTAATCGGTCGGTGGTTGTGCCGGCGTGTACCACGCATAGTCGGCCTGAGCCGGCGCGACAGCCTTGCCGACCTCCACCAGCATCACCACCTCGAGCCCTTGCGCGCCCCCTATGTCCTTCAGGTGCAATGGAACGCCCAGGTCTCGCCGTGCGTGGAAGCCGCCGGCAATCAGCACCGAAGGTTCAGGCGCCGCCTTGAAGCGTTCGGCCATGCGTCGGTCTCGTTGCTGTTGCACCGCGAGCATCGCCGGCAGCTGACTGTCCGGCAGCAGGCCACAGTGGGAATCACGGATATCCTCCAACAGCGCGTCTCGCACGGCAGCTGCCGTCGAGGCCGTACCTTGCAGCTCGGGCTTGCTCCGATAGATGTCCATGATCTCGCTGCGATCCAGATTGGCCGCCAACAAGGGCGCCGGCTGCTTCAGCAGCCAGGTCAGCAGCGGGCCGTACTGCGACCAGTCCCAACCTGCCTGCCAATGCAGCGCGCCGATCAGGTCGGTAGGCAACGCGCCACTAGCCGCAGCAGCCTGGGTTGCAGTCACCGCATCCTGCTGGTCGGGGTTGAGCATCTCCAGCAACACGCTGCCAGTCGGACGGCGCTCGGCCAGGGCACGCACCAGCCAAAGCTCGAGCGCATGGTGATCGGGGTTATCGTGCTGTTCGCCGACGATCACCCGCGGCGCGGCGGCGAGTCGGTCGAGCAATTGCGCCGGCGAAAGCTGTTCGCCGCTGCGCAGGTCGCGGATCACGCCCAGATCGACGCTGTCGCGTCCCTCCGGACTCTGCCAGACAGGCAGCGTCGGAGCCGCAACCTGGCTCTGGCAGGCAGCGAGCAATGCCAGCAACGGAACGAGCAGGACTTTTTTCATGGCGACTCCTTTTCAGCGCGCGATGATCAGCGGATGACCGCGCTCCGGATGCTCCTGCACCAGCACATCAAGGCCGAAGACGGTGCGCAGCGGCTCGGCCTGCAACACCTCGCGGGGCGTGCCGAGCAGATGCGCACGCGACGCGTGCAGTAACAGCAGACGATCACAGTATCGCGCCGCGAGGTTCAGGTCGTGCAGGATGACCAGCACCGCTGCGCCACGTCCGGCAAAATCACGCACGGCCTGCAGAGTGGTGTGCTGGTGCAGCGGATCGAGCGCCGACGTCGGCTCGTCCAGAAGCAACACTTGCTCCGGTCCGCCGGGCCAGAGCTGTGCCAATACCCGCGCGAGATGCACCCGCTGGCGTTCGCCGCCGGACAGCGCGAGGTAACTGCGCCCCGCCAGGTGCGAGGCGTCGGCGGCAGCCATGGCGTCACGGATGATTTCCTCGTCGCGCTGACGACCACTGTCGTGGGGCAATCGCCCGAAACCCACCACCGCCTCGACGGGAAACGCAAAATTCAGCGACGACGATTGCGGCAATACGGCCAGCCGGCGAGCGCGCTCGGTGCCCTGCCAGGACGCCAGCGGGCGACCGTCGAGGCTTACCGAACCACCGGACAACGGCAGCTCGCCGTTCATGGCCCCGAGCAGCGTGCTCTTGCCCGCACCGTTCGGGCCCAGCACCCCGAGCACTTCGCCCGGCTGCAGCGTCAGGCTCACCTCCTGCAGGACGGTCTGGGCGCCGCGCCTCACCAGCAGCTTGTCTGCGCACAGCATCAGGAACGCCCCCGGATCAGCAGGTAGAGGAAGAACGGCGCGCCAATCAGCGCGGTGACGATACCGATCGGCAGCTCCGCCGGCGCCAGCGCCAGCCGTGCGATCAGGTCGGCGAGCAAAAGGAGAATCGCGCCACCGAACATTGAGGCGGGCAGCAGCACACGGTGATCCGGGCCGACGATCAGGCGCAGCAGGTGCGGCACCACCAGGCCGATGAAGCCGATCATCCCGGCGGCAGCCACGGCGGCCCCCACGCCCAGCGCGGTGCAGAGGATCAGTTCGACTTTCAGCCGCTCGACATCGAAGCCCAGGTGACGCGCTTCGGATTCGCCCAGCAGCAATGCATTCAAGGCATTCACCCGGCGCGGCAGCCAACAGGCCACGAGCAGGGTGATCAGCAGCAGCGGCCACAGTCGCGGATAGCTCGCGCCGTTGAGGCTGCCGAGGTTCCAGAAGGTCAGCGTGCGCAGCGTGGCGTCGTCGGCGAGGTAGGTGAACAGGCCGATCAGCGCGCCCGCCAGCGCCGTCAGCGCAATGCCGGCCAGCAGCATGGTCGCTACGCTGGTCTGGCCATTGTGGCGCCCCAGGCGATAGACCAGCGCCGTGACCAGCAGGCCGCCGGCAAAGGCGCACGCGGACAGCAGATAAGGTGCGAAGGCCTCGGGCAGTCCACCGATGGACGCGCCGAAGACGATGGCAATCGCGGCGCCCAGCGCGGCGCCACTGGAGACGCCGATCAGGCCCGGATCGGCCAGCGGATTGCGGAACAGCCCCTGCATCGCCACGCCAGCGAGCGCCAGCACGCCGCCGGTTGCGAGGCCGAGCAAGGTACGCGGCAGGCGAATCTGTCCGACGATCAGTTCGGCCTGGCCAAGGCCATCGGCGGCCACCGGCAGGCCAAGCATGTGCGCCAGCGCGCGCAGGGTGTCGCCCAGCGGCAGGCTCACCGGCCCGAGAGCCAGTGAGAGCCAGACGACCAGCAGCAGGAGGAAACCGAGTAACAGGAACAGCGGTCGAGCGGTAACGATCCGGGTCAAGGACGACTTTCCGTGTTCAGGGCCTGCGCGGAAGGATAAAAGGCTCGGGAGAGGCTAGCCAGTCCGTCCGGGATTCGCGGTCCGAGGCCACCCACCAGCAGAGTCGGATCGAGCACCAGCACGCGACCGTCACGCAGTGCGCTGGTGGCGGCCAGGCCAGGGTTCTGCTGGGTCAGCGCGGCACGGGCCTTGTCGCCCTCCAGGGCACGGTCACTGAGCACCACCACCTGTGGGTTCAGCGCGGTGAGCGCTTCGGTCGACAACGTCTTGTAACCGGTGTGCGTCGCCAGGTTGCGGCCGCCAGCGTGCTGGATCAGCCAGTCGCCGGAGGTGTCCTGCCCGGCCACCAGCAGGTTGCCGCCGGCATGCCCGACCAGCAGGACGACGCCGGGTGCAGCCTGTGCGGACTGGGCGTTCTTCACCCAGGCACCCTGCGCAGCGAGGCGTGCGTCGAAGTCCGCCTCGACCTGCTTCGCCTTGTCCGGCGCACCGAGCAGTTCGCCCAGTCGCTGAATGGTGTCGTGCACGGTCTTTTCGTCAGCCTTGGCGGAGAGCGTCTCGATCCGCACGCCGGCAGCGCGCAGTTGTTGCAGCACCGGTGGCGGCCCCATCTCTTCACTGCCCAGCAGGATGTCCGGCTTCAAGGCGAGGATGCCTTCGGCGGCGAGTTGCCGCTGGTAGCCGATCTTCGGCAGCGCATGAAGGGATGCCGGGTGCAGGCTGGTGGTGTCAACGCCTACCAGTTTGCTTTCGCCGCCCAGGGCGACGACCCATTCGCTCAGCGATCCACCGGCGCTCACCCAGCGCTGCGGCAGCGAGTCGGCCAGCGCGCTGGTGGCAGTCAGGCAAAGACCAGCGAACAGCGCACGGGCAGTCATGGAAGTCTTCATGAGTAGATCCTCAGAGCGCCGGGAAGGATTCGGCAAGTTCGCGCCAGCCCTGCAGTTCCGGCACACCAGGCTTGCGCGCGCCGAACACCTGCAGTACCAGCTCGCCAGTGGCGTCGAAGGCTTCCCAACTGGTGATCACGCCGTCGCTGCTGGGCTTGCGTACGCGCCACAGCTCGACCACGCCCGGCGTCTTCAGGTGCAGGTTGAACAGCGGGTCGAGGACGTTGAACCAGTCGTCCATCCACGTGAGGTTCTCCACAGTGCCGGTGTGGATCTGGATGCAGTGGGCATTGCCGACGAAGATCATGATCGGCAATTGAGTAGCCCCGGCCGCCTCCAGCAGGCGCGGCAGTTCCGCGGTGGCCAGCGGCTCGGCCCATTCGCGACCGGCCAGGCGCAGCGCCTGGGTACGCTGGACCTTGTGCTTCTTGAGCAAGGCGAAGAAGTGGTGGGTGTCTTTCAACGCGGCCCAGCCCTCTCGCAATGCGGCTACATCGATCTCGCCATCGGCCAGCGCGGCGGCCCTGGGCTCCAGCGGGGCCAGATCGAGCTCTGCGCGCTGCTCGACTGCGATGAAGCTGCGCACCAGCGGGTCCCAGGCAGCAGGATCGCTTTGCTCGGTGAGGAAGACCTTGTGTACCGCAGTGCCCTGGCGGTCGAAAATCTGGATGCTGCGCTGGATGCCGCGGGCGGTCTCCTCGCTGATCGCAAAGGCGCTGGCCCAGCCACCGAGGAACAGCCGCAGGTCGATGTCCGGGGACACCACCAGGCCCATCTGGCCATTGGCGGACACGGTCACGTCGCGATACGGCCCCTTGCGCTCGTGCACGCAATGTTCGTTGCGAGTCAGCGCCATGATCTGGCCCAGCTCGCCCAGTGCCGGCAGCAGCCCGGCCCAGTCGGTACGCAGGCGCACGGCATCCACGCCCAGACGGCTGGCCGTCAGTTCGGCTTCGCTCACGGCCAGGTGTTGCGCGGCATCGCGGGCGCGCAGGCGCGGTTTCTCGGCGCGCAGGGCTTGCCAGGCGCGGTACAGCTCGGAGGCCGGCGCAGTCAGGGTCGTCATCGCAGAATTCCTCATTCGAAAGGTGGCCAGCCGCTAGGCGGCGGCATGGACGAACCTTGCCACAGGAAATTTAGGAAATCTATTTGATAATTATTTGCATTAGATTGCAGAGAAGCTTAAGGTCGGCGCCGATTTCGCCGGCAAGCCACCGGCAATCACCTTCTTCAGCACACGGAAGTGCACCCTCTTCCGGTGTCACCATTCCCGCGCGGATAATGCCTGTCTCGTGATACCGCACTTGGATGAAAAGACCCCGGATGATTCTGCTCTGCGCCCCGCACGACCTGGCCGAAGGCCAGAGCCGGGGCTTCAAGGCCGCTGGCCTGAACCTCTTCGCCGTGCGCCGCCAGGGCCGCGTCTACGCCTACCGCAACCGTTGCCCGCACCGGGAGATCCCTTTGGGCTACGACGCCGAGCAGTACCTGGACTCCAGCGGCCGCCTGTTGCAGTGCGGCCACCATGGCGCGCTGTTCCTGATCGAGACCGGTGAGTGCATCCAGGGGCCGTGCCTGGGGGATGTGCTGGAGACGTTGCCGTGTCGGGAGGACGAGCAGGGCATCTGGCTGGAAATGTAGGAGCGGGCCATGCCCGCGATCGCGCCCATGGGCCACACCTACAACAACACCTTCAACGGCCGCTCCAGCCGAATCTCCCGGGTATCGATCCGCGCCCCGTACGCCAGCACTTCCACCCCGGCGTTGCGCGCCTCTTTCAACGCCGCGGCATAGGCGGGGTCGATTTCCACTGCCGGACGCACCGCCTCGATATCCGACAGATTCACCGCATACACCAGCACTGCCCGCGAGCCCTCGCGCGCCAGCGTCGCCAGTTCGCGCAGGTGCTTGGCGCCGCGCTGGGTAACGGCATCGGGGAAGGCGGCGACCGGGGTGTCGTCGAAGCCCAGTGTCACACTCTTCACCTCCACGAATACCGGCTGCCCGGCGTACATCAGGCGAAAATCCGCGCGACTGTTCTCCTGCCCGTACGCCACCTCACGGCGCAGTTCGTCGAAGCCCGCCAGTTCGGTCAGCGTGCCGGCCAGCAGCGCCTCTTCCACCAGCCGATTGGCCCGCCCGGTGTTCACGCAGGCCAATCGCCCCTGCGGGGTTTCCACCAACTCCCAGGTGCCCGGCAACTTGCGCTTGGGGTCATCGGAGCGGCTGAACCAGACCCGGCAACCTTCGCTCATGCAGTTGAGCATCGAGCCCGTGTTCGGGCAGTGGATGGTGAGCTGCTCGCCGCTGGCGGTCTCGATGTCCGCCAGGAAGCGCTTGTAGCGTTTGATCAGGCGCGCCTCGATCAGCGCCGGCTCGAAGCGCATCAGGGCCGCCAGGTCTTCAGGCCGCGGGCGATACGCTCCACCGCCTGCTGCAGGCGTTCGACGCTCTGGGTGTAGGCAAAGCGCACGTGGTGCGACGCCTGGTAACGCCCGAAGTCGATGCCGGGAGTGAAGGCGACGTGCTCGGTCTCGATGAAGTGCTGGCAGAAGGCGAAGGCGTCGCCACCGAAGGCACTGATATCCGCGTACAGATAAAAGGCTCCCTCCGGCTCCACGGCAATTCCGAAGCCCAACTCGCGCAACGCCGGCAGCAGGTAGTCGCGGCGGCGGCGGAACTCTTCGCGGCGCTCTTCGAGGATCGCCAGAGTTGCCGGCTCGAAACAGGCCAGCGCGGCATGCTGGGCCATGCTCGGCGCACTGATATAGAGGTTCTGCGCCAGCTTCTCCAGCTCGCCCACCGCTTCCTGCGGAGCCACCAGCCAGCCCAGGCGCCAGCCGGTCATGCCGAAATATTTGGAGAAACTGTTGAGGACGAAGGCGTCGTCATCCACTTCCAGCACGCTGGGTGCATCCACGCCATAGGTCAGGCCGTGGTAGATCTCGTCCACCACCAGGTGACCGCCGCGCGCCTTCAGGGTGGAGGACAGCGCCGCGAGTTCATCCTTGTGCAACAGGGTGCCCGTAGGATTCGCCGGCGAAGCGGCCAGAGCGCCTACACTGTCTTGATCCCAGTGCCGCTCGATGAGCTCCGGTGTGAGCTGGTAGCGGCTCTCCGGGCCAACCGGCACCAATTGCGCGGCGCCCTCCACCAGGCGCAGGAAGTGGCGATTGCAGGGGTAGCCCGGATCGGCCAGCAGCCAGTGCTTGCCCGGGTCCACCAGCAGGCTGCTGGCGAGCAGCAGGGCGCCGGAACCGCCGGGCGTGACGAGAATGCGTTGCGGGTCGATCGACAGGCCATAGCGCTGGGCATAGAAGCCGGCGATGGCCTCGCGCAGGGCGGGCAGGCCACGTGCGGCGGTATAGCGCGTGTGACCATTTGCCAGGGCCTTCTGCCCAGCCTCGACGATGGGCGCGGCAGTGGTGAAATCCGGCTCGCCGATTTCCAGGTGGATGACGTCGTGGCCCGCGGCCTGCAGCTCGTTGGCCCGCGCCAGCAGCGCCATGACGTGGAAGGGTTCGATGGCGCGGCTGCGCGCACTGAAGGTGATGGCCATGGAATATTCCGAACTTTGCGACAGAGCCGGGATTCTAACAGGCCACTGATGAATACTGGGGCGGCTGCGCAGAGATGGCGCGGCGCCTGGGAACTTGCGGGCTTCGTCTGGCAAACGCCAGCGATCCTGCGAAGGTTTGCCGGCAAACCCGCTGGCCGTGACCGGCGGGTCGGCAAGCTGGCGATCAGGTATGTGCGGGCACTGTCAGGCTCGACAACCGGGAGTAGCGTCCCGGTAATCGTTCTGGTAAGTTCGCCCGCTTGCGAGCGCGGGGCCGGCGGTGCCGGAGAGGGACCATCCGCGAGAGGATTAGCGAGAGTGAGAGGCGGTCATCCATGCCCACCAAAGCAAAACAACAGAGCAGCCAACTGATTCGTGGCTTCGAGCCCTACCAGGAAACCAAGGGCGAGGAGTACATGAGTGATCGCATGCGCGCGCACTTCACCTCCATCCTCAACAAATGGAAAGTTGAGCTGATGGAAGAAGTGGACCGCACGGTGCACCACATGCAGGACGAAGCGGCGAACTTCCCGGACCCGGCAGACCGTGCCAGCCAGGAAGAAGAGTTCAGCCTCGAGCTGCGCGCCCGCGATCGCGAGCGCAAGCTGATCAAGAAGATCGACGAGACCCTGCAACTGATCGAAGACAACGATTACGGCTGGTGCGATTCCTGTGGCGTCGAGATCGGCATCCGCCGTCTGGAAGCCCGCCCCACCGCCACCCTGTGCATCGACTGCAAGACCCTGGCGGAAATCAAGGAAAAGCAGCTGGGCTCCTGAGCCTGGTTGATCCCGAACGGGGCGCTGCGGCGCCCCGTTTCGTTTCCGTGCCTTATAGATAGTCTTCCAGCAGAGAGCCTCCATGTCCGCCTCCCGCTACGTCGGCCGCTTCGCCCCCACGCCCAGCGGCTACCTGCACTTCGGGTCGCTGGTAGCGGCCGTCGCGTCCTACCTGGATGCGCGCGCGGTCGGTGGAACGTGGCTGGTGCGCATGGAGGACCTCGACCCGCCGCGCGAGATGCCCGGCGCCCAGGTCGCCATCCTGGAAACGCTCGAACGCTACGGCTTCGAATGGGACGGCCCGGTGGAGCGCCAGAGCGAGCGCGGCGACGCCTATGCGGCCCAGATCGAGCAATGGCTGCGCAGCGGCCTGGCCTATGCCTGCACCTGCTCGCGCAAGCAACTCGAAGGCAGCAACGGCATCTACCCCGGCACCTGCCACAACGCCCAGCACGACTGGCACGGTGACGTCGCCATCCGCATCCGCGTGCCTGAGCTGGACTACCGCTTCACCGACCGCCTGCAGGGCGAGTTCCACCAGCACCTCGGGCGCGAAGTGGGCGACTTCGTCATCCGCCGCCGCGACGGGCTGTTCGCCTATCAACTGGCTGTAGTGCTGGACGACGCCTGGCAGGGTGTAACCGACATCGTTCGCGGCGCCGACCTGCTCGACAACACGCCTCGCCAGCTCTACCTGCAGGAACTGCTGGGCATCGCCGCGCCGCGTTACCTGCACGTGCCGCTGATCATCCAGCCCGACGGCCACAAGCTCGGCAAGTCCTACCGCTCGCCGCCGCTGGACGCGGCCCAGGCCGCCCCGCTGCTGGTGCGCGCACTGAAGGCGCTGGGCCAGAAGCCGCCCGCCGACCTGCTGCAGGCCACGCCACACGAGGCGCTCGCCTGGGGCACCGCGCACTGGGATGCCACTGCCATCCCCCACAGCCTGACGCTGGAAGACGCGCAGCTCTAGACTTGTACCCGTCCCCACCGGCGGCCGGCTTGCCGGCGACTGTGCGCACAGGTAGCCTGCCCGCCGAACAAAGAGAGAGACGACATGTACATCTACCGACTGGTGTTGCTCCTGGTCGTGGGCATCTACCTGTTCTCGCCGGCCATCATGGACTGGTGGATCGATCCCCACGGCGCCTGGTACCGCCCGTATCTGCTGTGGCTGATCCTGATCGTCGTCACCTTCATCCTGCAGAGCCAGCGCGATGCTGACGAGCTTTAGCCTCACCCAGCTGATTCTGATCAGCGCCTCCTACCTGATGGTCCTGTTCGGCGTCGCCTGGATTACCGAGCGCGGCTTCATTCCGCGCCGGCTGGTGCGCCATCCACTCATCTACACCCTGTCACTGGGCGTGTACGCGAGCGCCTGGGCCTTCTATGGCACCGTCGGGCTGGCCTACCAGTACGGCTACGGCTTCCTGGCGATCTACCTGGGTGTCTCCGGCGCCTTTCTGCTCGCCCCCGTGTTGCTCTACCCGATCCTGCGTATCACGCGGGCCTACCAGTTGTCCTCGCTGGCCGACCTGTTCGCCTTCCGGTTCCGCAGCACCTGGGCAGGCGCGCTGACCACGCTGTTCATGCTGATCGGCGTGCTGCCGATGCTGGCATTGCAGATCCAGGCGGTTACCGACTCGATCAGCATCCTCACCCGCGAATCCGAGCCCAACCGGGCGGCGCTGGCGTTCTGCGCGCTGATCACGCTGTTCGCCATCCTTTTCGGCGCGCGCCACATCGCCACCCGCGAACGTCACGAAGGGCTGGTGATGGCGATCGCCTTCGAATCGCTGGTGAAGTTGGTGGCGCTCTGCTCCATCGGCCTGTTCGCCCTCTACGGTGTGTTCGGCGGGCCGGACGGCCTGGAAGTCTGGCTGCTGCAGAACCAGGAAGCCCTGAGCACCCTGCACACTCCGCTGGCCGAAGGGCCGTGGCGCACGCTGCTGCTGGTGTTCTTCGCCGCGGCCATCGTGATGCCGCACATGTTCCACATGACCTTCACCGAAAACCTCAACCCGCGCTCGCTGCTCAGCGCCAGCTGGGGCCTGCCGCTGTTCCTCCTGCCGATGAGCCTGGCAGTGCCTCCGATCCTCTGGGCCGGACTGCACCTGGGCGCCTCGACCAACCCGGAATACTTCACCCTCGGCCTGGGCATCTCGGTGGACAGCCCGGCGCTGGCGCTGACCGCGTTCGTCGGCGGCATCTCCGCTGCCAGCGGCCTGATCATCGTGATGACCCTGGCGCTCTCCGGCATGGTGCTCAACCACCTGGTGCTGCCGCTCTACCAGCCGCCAGCCGAAGGCAACATCTACCGCTGGCTGAAGTGGACCCGTCGCGCACTGATCGCCGCCATCATCATGGCCGGCTATGCCTTCTACCTGGTGCTGGGCGCCGAACAGGACCTGTCCAACCTGGGCATCGTCTCCTTCGTCGCCACCCTGCAGTTCCTCCCCGGCGCGCTGGCCGTGCTCTACTGGCCGACCGCCAACCGCCGCGGCTTCATCGCCGGCCTGGTGGCGGGCATGCTGGTGTGGGGCGCGACCATGCTCACCCCGCTGGTCGCGAACATGCAGAGCATCTACCTGCCGCTGTTCAATTCGCTCTACGTGCTCGACGACACCACCTGGCACCTCGCGGCACTCGCCTCGCTGGCGGCCAACGTCCTGGTGTTCACCCTGGTCTCGCTGTTCACCGAAGCCAGCGATGAAGAAAAGGGCGCCGCCGAGGCCTGCGCCGTGGACAACGTCCGCCGCCCACAGCGCCGCGAACTGATCGCCGTGTCCCCGCAGGAGTTCGCCAGCCAGTTGGCGAAACCGTTGGGTGCAAAGACCGCACAGCGCGAGGTGGAACAGGCCCTGCGCGACCTGCACCTGCCCTTCGACGAGCGTCGCCCCTATGCCCTGCGCCGCCTGCGTGACCGCATCGAAGCGAACCTTTCCGGCCTGATGGGCCCGAGCGTGGCGCAGGACATGGTGGAAACCTTCCTGCCCTACAAGGCCAGCAGCGAAGCCTACGTCACCGAAGACATCCACTTCATCGAGAGCCGCCTGGAGGATTACCACTCCCGACTCACCGGCCTGGCCGCCGAGCTCGATACCCTGCGTCGCTACCACCGCCAGACCCTGCAGGACCTGCCCATGGGCGTCTGCTCGCTGGCCAAGGACCAGGAAATCCTCATGTGGAACCGCGCCATCGAGGAGCTCACCGGGGTCAGCGCTCAACGCGTGGTCGGCTCGCGCCTGGCCGCCCTGCCCGATCCCTGGCGCGGCCTGCTGGAAGGTTTCATCGACGCCCCCGACGAGCACCTGCACAAGCAGCGCCTGTCCATCGAAGGCCAGACCCGCTGGCTGAACCTGCACAAGGCGGCGATCGAGGAACCCCTCGCGCCCGGTAACAGTGGCCTGGTATTGCTGGTAGAAGACCTCACCGAAACCCAGTCTCTGGAAGACAAGCTGATCCACTCCGAGCGCCTGGCCTCCATCGGCCGCCTCGCCGCCGGCGTCGCCCACGAGATCGGCAACCCGATCACCGGCATTGCCTGCCTGGCGCAGAACCTCCGAGAGGAACGCGAAGGCGATGGCGAGCTGACCGAGATCAGCGGGCAGATCCTCGAGCAGACCAAGCGTGTCTCGCGCATCGTGCAGTCGCTGATGAGCTTCGCCCACGCGGGCGGCAAGCAGGTCGCGGCCGAGCCGGTGTGCCTGGCGGACGTTGCCCAGGAAGCCATCGGCCTGCTGTCGCTGAACAAACGCAGCGTCGACGTGCAGTTCTTCAACCTGTGCGATCCGGAACACTGGGTGGAAGGCGACTCCCAGCGCCTGGCGCAGGTTCTGATCAACCTGCTGTCCAACGCCCGCGACGCGTCTCCGCCCAATGGTGCAATCCGCGTGCGCACCGAAGCGTCCGAGCAGACCATCGACCTGATCGTCGAGGACGAAGGCAGCGGAATACCCAAGTCGATCATCGACCGCCTGTTCGAGCCGTTCTTCACCACCAAGGACCCGGGCAAAGGAACCGGCCTGGGGCTCGCTCTGGTCTATTCGATCGTGGAAGAGCATTATGGGCAAATCACCATAGACAGCCCGGCTGACCCCGAACGCGAATGCGGAACCCGCATCAGCGTCACCTTGCCGCGGCATCCTGGCCCGACGGCCGAGCAGTAAACGAGCACGTCGAGAGAGCTGAATACATGGCACATATCCTCATCGTCGAAGACGAAACCATCATCCGTTCCGCCCTGCGACGATTGCTCGAGCGGAACCAGTACCAGGTCAGCGAGGCCGGTTCGGTGCAGGAGGCCCAGGAGCGCTACAGCATCCCCTCCTTCGACATGATCGTCAGCGACCTGCGCCTGCCCGGCGCGCCCGGTACCGAGCTGATCAAGCTGGCCCAGGGCACCCCGGTGCTGATCATGACCAGCTACGCCAGCCTGCGCTCGGCGGTGGACTCGATGAAGATGGGCGCGGTGGACTACATCGCCAAGCCATTCGACCATGACGAAATGCTCCAGGCCGTGGCGCGCATCCTCAAGGATCGCCAGGAGAACCGTAACGCTCCTGCCGAAACCCGCGGTAACGCCAAGGCCGCTGATCGTAGCAGCGGTAACACCGCCCCCGCGGACGGCGAGATCGGCATCATCGGCTCCTGCCCCCCCATGCAGGAGCTCTACACCAAGATCCGCAAGGTCGCGCCCACTGATTCGAATGTGCTGATCCAGGGCGAGTCCGGTACCGGCAAGGAACTGGTCGCCCGAGCGCTGCATAACCTGTCCAAGCGCACCAAGGCGCCGCTGATCTCGGTGAACTGCGCCGCGATCCCGGAAACCCTGATCGAATCCGAACTGTTCGGCCACGAGAAAGGCGCGTTCACCGGCGCCAGCGCTGGCCGCGCGGGTCTGGTGGAAGCCGCTGACGGCGGCACCCTGTTCCTCGACGAGATTGGTGAACTGCCACTCGAAGCGCAGGCGCGCCTGCTGCGCGTGCTGCAGGAAGGCGAGATCCGCCGGGTTGGCTCGGTGCAATCGCAGAAGGTCGACGTCCGCCTGATCGCCGCCACCCACCGCGACCTGAAGATGCTGGCCAAGACCGGCCAGTTCCGCGAAGACCTCTATTACCGCCTGCACGTCATCTCGCTGAAGCTCCCGCCCCTGCGCGAGCGCGGCCCCGACGTAATGGAAATCGCCCGCTCCTTCCTGGCGCGCCAGTGCTCCCAGATGGGGCGCCAGGCGCTGACCTTCTCCCACGAGGCCGAACAGGCCATCCGTCACTACCCGTGGCCGGGTAACGTGCGGGAGCTGGAGAACGCCATCGAGCGCGCAGTGATCCTCAGCGAAGGCCAGGAAATCCCGGCCGACCTGCTGGGCATCGACATCGAACTGGATGATCTGGAAGACGACTTCGGCGATGACGGCGACCTGCGCCCGACCAACGGCAGCGCCAGTAACCATGAGCCCACCGAGGACCTGTCGCTGGAGGACTACTTCCAGCACTTCGTCCTCGAGCATCAGGACCACATGACCGAGACCGAGCTGGCCCGCAAGCTGGGGATCAGCCGCAAATGCCTGTGGGAACGCCGCCAGCGCCTGGGCATCCCACGCCGCAAATCCGGTGCATCGGCCGACTCGTAACACGTTTCACACTGTTACCGGAGACATGCTCCGTAACAAAAGCCGGGTTCATCGGTAACGGGAACCCGGCTTTTTTGTGCCTGCCGCCTGAGGGTGAATCCCCGCAAACCCTTGAAAAATAAGGAATCGCAAAAGTTGGCACGGCATCTGCTTTGTTATTGGTACAACAACAATAACAAGCACGACCACACAAAATAAAAACAACACTACACGACTCCAGCACAACAAAAACAAGATCGCGGAGGCGCAGCTAACTGATTCTTTTGGAGAAGGGTAGCCGTCGGGAGAAGTCCCGCAACCAGTCAAGAAGAATAAAACTGTCTTGAGACAGCACGAAAAACTGGTTGGATCGAAAGATCATTGCTCACTCAGCGACCAAAGCAATCCGTTTGCTATTGAAACCTTCCATGTGTGGAAGGTTCCCCGAAGCAGGTAGCTTCGAGGGTCGGGTCTACAAACAAAAACAACAAGCCCGGTAATCATAATAAAAACAAAGCACGCACCTATTTGGGGGGGAGCCTCGGCTCCCCCAGTAGCTTTCGCTACACCCTCTCCCCTTCTCCCCGCAAGTCCCTTTCTTCAGTTTTCTTCATCATCCCACCCCACGATGCTAGAATCGCCGCGGCGCAGACGGCAGTCGATTTGCTGCCAATTGTTTCCAGGCGACGGCAGACACCCGCTATCCTCCAGGAAACGCCGAGAACACGCGGCTTGCCGAGACCTGCGTATGCCATCCATACACCTATTCCCGATAGTGCACACATGCTGAAAAAGCTGATCCAGTCCATCCGATC
The DNA here is from genome assembly GCA_966191535.1 of uncultured Pseudomonas sp. GTDB lineage: Bacteria > Pseudomonadota > Gammaproteobacteria > Pseudomonadales > Pseudomonadaceae > Pseudomonas. Next base: position 28,421 of record CBIGPF010000024.1, read on the forward strand.
CCCACTGCGCCGTCCGCGCGCCGTCCGCACTACTCCGGAAGTCGTTGGCAATCATCAGCACTCGCTGCGGCGGGAACAGTTCAGCAGGAACGCGGTGAACGTCGTGGAGCGCCTGACCAAGGCCGGCTACCAGGCCTACATCGTCGGCGGTGGCGTTCGCGACCCGCTGCTGGGCATTCCGCCCAAGGACTTCGACGTCGCCACCAGCGCCACTCCCGAGCAAGTGCGCGCCGAATTCCGCAACGCGCGGGTGATTGGCCGTCGCTTCAAGCTGGTGCATGTGCATTTCGGCCGCGAGATCATCGAGGTTGCCACCTTCCGCGCCAACCATCCGGTCAGCGAAGACGACGCCGACAGCGCCCACGCCTCCCGCAACGAGGCTGGCCGCATCTTGCGTGACAACGTCTACGGCACCCTGGAAGACGACGCCCAGCGCCGCGACTTCACCATCAACGCCCTGTATTTCGACGTCACCGGCGAGCGGATCCTCGATTACGCGCACGGCGTGCGGGATATCCGCAATCGCCTGATCCGTCTGATCGGCGATCCGGAGCAGCGTTACCAGGAAGACCCGGTGCGTATGCTGCGAGCCGTGCGTTTCGCCGCCAAGCTGGACTTCGAGATCGAGAAGCACAGTGCCGAGCCGATCCGTCGCCTGGCGCCGCTGCTCAACGAGATTCCCTCTGCGCGCCTGTTCGACGAAGTGCTCAAGCTGCTCCTCAGCGGCAAGGCCGAGCGCACCTTCGAACTGCTCAACGAGTACGACCTGTTCGCCCCGCTGTTCCCGGCGAGCGCCAAGGCGCTGAAGGAAGACCCCGAATACGCCGGCAAGCTGATGCGCCAGGCTCTGGCCAACACCGACGAGCGCATCCGCATGGGCAAGCCGGTCACCCCGGCATTCCTGTTCGCCGCGCTGCTCTGGCCGGCCCTGCCTGCTCGCGTGATGAAGCTGCAGGACCGCGGCATGCCGCCGATCCCTGCGATGCAGGAAGCCGCCCACGAGCTGATCCTCGAGCAGTGCCGCCGTACCGCGGTGCCCAAGCGCTTCACCATCCCGATCCGCGAAATCTGGGACATGCAGGAGCGCCTCCCGCGCCGTCAGGGCAAGAAGGCCGACCTGCTGCTGGAAAACCCGCGCTTCCGCGCCGGCTACGACTTCCTCCTCCTGCGCGAGAGCGCTGGCGAGGAAACCGGCGGCCTGGGCGACTGGTGGACCGACTACCAGGAAGCCAGCGACGGAGAGCGTCGCGGCATGATTCGCAACCTCGCCAGCCAGCAGGAAGAAGGCGGCGCCGCCCCGCGCAAACGCCGTCGTGGCGGCAACAATCGCCGTCGTCGCGGCCCGCGCACCGAAGGCGCCAGCAGCGAATGAGCGAGCGCGTGTACATCGGGCTCGGCAGCAACCTCGCCGAGCCACGCCAGCAGTTGGAAGCCGCACTGAAGGCACTGTCGCAGATTCCCGCCACCAAGGTGGCGGTGGTCTCCCCGCTCTACGCCAGCGACCCGCTGGGCCCGCCGGACCAGCCCCGCTACGTCAACGCCGTGGCCGCACTGGATACCGATCTTGAACCACTCGCCCTGCTCGACGCCCTGCAGACCATCGAGCTGGAGCAGGGCCGCGTGCGCAAGGACGAGCGCTGGGGGCCGCGTACCCTGGACCTCGACATCCTGCTGTTCGGCGAGCGCCTGATCGACGAGCCTCGCCTGACCGTGCCGCATTACCACCTGCACGCCCGCGCTTTCGTACTCTACCCACTGGCGGACCTCGCTCCGCAACTGCGTTTCCCCGACGGGCGCACAATGCCCGAGCTGCTCGCCGCCTGTCCGTTCAGCGGCCTCGAGCGCCTGTCCTGAGCCATGCTGCGCCCCAGGCGAAGGGTGCACTGGCAGTAACGCCGTAACAGTCCGGTAACACCTGCAATTGACTTAGCCTTTTTCGATCCGGACTATAGGGCCCCGTTTGCCCCTGCCCGGCGCAGAACCGAGGACACTTTCATGCCTGATGTCACCCTGACCACCCTGCAAGGTCTCAAGCAAAGCGGCGAGAAGATCGCGATGCTGACCTCCTACGATGCCACTTTCGCCCACACCGCGAGTCTTGCCGGTGCCGAAATGCTGCTGATCGGTGACTCCCTGGGTATGGTGCTGCAAGGTCACGACAGCACCCTGCCGGTGACCGTGGAAGACATGGCCTACCACACCGCCGCGGTGAAACGCGGTAACAAGGGCGCACTGATCGTCACCGACCTGCCATTCGAATCCGGCACCTCGCTGGACCACCTGCTGCGTGACTCGGTGAAGGTCATGCAGGCCGGTGCCCACATGGTCAAGCTCGAAGGCGGCGCCTGGCTCGCCGAGCCGATTATTCGCCTGGCCCAGATGGGCATCCCGGTGTGCGCACACCTGGGCCTCACCCCCCAGGCCGTCAACCTGTTCGGCGGTTTCAAGGTCCAGGGTCGCCAGGAAAGCCAGGCGCGCCAGCTGCGCGCCGATGCCATCGCCCTGGAACAGGCCGGTGCCGCCGTGCTGCTGCTGGAGTGCGTACCGTCCGCGCTGGCGAAGGAAATCACCGAAGCGGTGAAGATCCCGGTCATTGGCATCGGCGCCGGTGCAGGCACCGACGGCCAGGTGCTGGTGATGCACGACATGCTCGGCCTGTCGCTGTCCGGTCGTTCGCCGAAGTTCGTGAAGAACTTCCTCGAAGGCCAGCCCGACATCCAGTCCGCCTTCGCCGCCTACGTGAAGGCAGTCAAGGACGGCACCTTCCCCGGCCCGGAGCACGGTTTCGCCTGATGAATACAGTCAAGACAGTCCGCGAGCTGCGCGCCGCCGTGGCGCGCGCCCGTAGCGAAGGCAAGCGCGTCGCGCTGGTCCCGACCATGGGCAACCTGCACGCCGGCCACGCCGCGCTGGTGACCAAGGCCAGCCAGCGCGCCGACTTCGTGGTAGCGAGCATCTTCGTCAACCCGCTGCAGTTCGGCCCCAGCGAAGACCTGGACAAGTACCCGCGCACCCTCGCGGCGGATCAGGAAAAGCTGCTCAGCGCCGGCTGCCACCTGCTGTTCGCGCCTACCGTGGACGAGATGTACCCCGACGGCATGGAAGGCCAGACCAAACTGCACGTTACCGGTGTCTCCGAAGGCCTCTGCGGCGGCAGCCGTCCTGGCCACTTCGACGGCGTCGCCACGGTGGTCTGCAAGCTGTTCAACATGGTCCAGCCCGACATGGCGCTGTTCGGCGAGAAGGACTTCCAGCAGCTGGCGGTGATCCGCAAGCTGGTCCGCGACCTGAACCTACCGATCCAGATCTTCGGCGAGCCCACCGTGCGTGCCGAGGACGGCCTGGCACTGTCCTCGCGCAACGGTTACCTCACCGAGGAGCAGCGCGCCGTGGCGCCGGTCCTGCAGCGCACCCTGAAGCAACTGGCCGAACGCATCCGCCAGGGCGAGCGCGACTTCCCCACGCTCCTGGCCGAAGGCCGCCAGCAGATCGAAACAGCCGGCCTGCGCATCGACTATCTCGAGGCGCGCGAGCCCGCCGGCCTGCACCAGGCCACCGCACAGGACCATCAGTTGGTCATCCTGGTTGCCGCCTTCCTGGGCACCACCCGGCTGATCGACAACCTCGCTTTCCACATCGACTGATTCCCCGCCCGACGCCCGCCTGTTCGCCTCGAGGCCGCACCAGTCGCTGCCTTGAGCGACTTCGGGTGCTCGGGCATACTCGCCCCGCTCTCCTCGTCCAGAAGAAAAACAGGAGCCACGTCATGCAGAGCATCATGCTCAAAGCCAAACTGCACCGCGCCGAAGTCACCCACGCTGTGCTCGACTACGAGGGCTCCTGCGCCATCGACGGCGAATGGCTCGATCTCGCCGGGATCCGCGAGTACGAACAGATCCAGATCTACAACGTCGACAATGGCGAACGCTTCACCACCTACGCCATTCGTGGCGAGGAAGGTTCGCGGATGATTTCCGTCAACGGCGCCGCCGCCCACAAGGCCAAGGTGGGTGACCGGGTGATCATCTGCGCGTACGCTCAGTTCAGCGACGCCGAGCTGGAAGACTACAAGCCGCGCATGCTGTACATGGCGCCGGGCAACGAACTCAGCCACACCAGCAACGCCATCCCGGTTCAGCTCGCCTGAGCCGCCGGGAAAGCCTGGAACCCGCGGGCTTTCCCACGTTCCAAGCCTCGTTCAAACACGCACGTCTTACCCGAAGGTACGTCATGGAACACCACCTCACCCCGCTGGATGCCACCAAACTGGCGAGCTGGCAGGCATTGGCAGCCCACCGCCAGGAACTGCAGAACTTCACCATGCGCGAGGCATTCGCCGAGGACCCCGAGCGCTTCAAGCGCTTCTCCCTCAGCGCCTGCGGCCTGTTCCTCGACTTTTCGAAGAACCTGATGCGCCAGGACACCCTCGACCTGCTGGTAAAGCTCGCGGAAGAGGCGAAGCTGGGCGAAGCCATCCAGTCGATGTTCCGCGGCGACGTGATCAACGCTTCCGAGCGCCGCCCGGTGCTGCACACCGCCCTGCGCCGCCCGATCGGCGACAAGGTGCTGGTGGACGGCAAGGACGTGATGCCGGAAGTGCATCGCGTCCTGCACCAGATGACCGAGCTGGTCGCAGCCGTGCACAACGGCCTGTGGCGCGGTTACACCGAGAAACCGATCACCGATGTGGTGAACATCGGTATCGGTGGCTCCTTCCTCGGCCCGCAGCTGGTTTCCGAAGCGCTGTTGCCCTTCGCCCAGAAAGGCGTGCGCTGCCATTACCTGGCGAACATCGACGGCAGCGAATTCCGCGAGATGACCGCCAAGCTCAATGCCGAGACCACGCTGTTCATCGTTTCGTCGAAGTCCTTCGGTACCCTGGAAACCCTGAAGAATGCCCAGGCAGCCCGCGCCTGGTACCTGGCCCAAGGCGGCAGCGAGGCGGAGCTGTACCGCCACTTCATCGCCGTATCCAGCAACAAGGAAGCCGCCTCGGCCTTCGGTATCCGCCCCGAGAATGTCTTCCCCATGTGGGACTGGGTGGGCGGCCGTTACTCCCTGTGGTCGGCCATCGGCCTGCCGATCGCCATGTCGGTGGGTATCAACAACTTCAAGGAGCTGTTGTCCGGTGCCTACAGCATGGACCAGCACTTCCTGACCTCGCCGTTCGAGAAGAACATCCCGGTGCTGCTGGGCCTGCTCGGCGTGTGGTACGGCGACTTCTGGGGCGCGCGCAGCCACGCGATCCTGCCGTACGACTACTACCTGCGGAACATCACCGATCACCTGCAGCAGCTGGACATGGAGTCCAACGGCAAGAGCGTGCGCCAGGACGGCACACCGGTTTCCGCCGGCACCGGCCCGGTGATCTGGGGTGGTGTGGGCTGTAACGGCCAGCATGCGTATCACCAGCTGCTGCACCAGGGCACCCACCTGATCCCGGCGGACTTCATCGTCCCGGTGTCCAGCTACAACCCGGTTGCCGATCACCACCAGTGGCTGTACGCCAACTGCCTGTCGCAGAGCCAGGCCCTGATGGTCGGCAAGAGCCGCGCCGAGGCCGAGGCCGAACTGCGCGCCAAGGGCGTGGACGAAGCCGAGGTGCAGCGCCTGGCGCCGCACAAGGTGATCCCGGGCAACCGCCCGAGCAACACCCTGGTACTGGAGCGCATCAGCGCTCGCCGCCTGGGCGCGCTGATCGCCATGTACGAGCACAAGGTCTACGTGCAAAGCATCCTCTGGGGAGTCAACGCCTTCGACCAGTGGGGCGTGGAGCTGGGCAAAGACCTGGGCAAGGCCGTTTACGGCCGCCTGGTCGGCAGCGAGGAAAGCGCTGCCGAAGATGCGTCCACCCAGGGCCTGATCGACTTCTTCCGCGGTCGCCACCGCGGCTGATGGCGAAAGTGGACGGGTACGCGCCTGCGTATCCGTCCTCTCCTTACCGGCAAAAGCGCTGCCGGTAGTCTCCGGGCGTCACGCCCAGCGCCTGCACGAAGGCGCGCCGCAAGTTGTACTCGTTGCCAAAGCCCGCGTGCTGCGCCACGCGTTTGAGCGACGACTCTCCCGCTTCCAGCAACTGGCTGGCCTTCTCCAGGCGTAACTGCAGCAGCAGCTTCGCCGGCGTCATGCCCATTTCCGCCAGGCAATGCCGGTGCAGGGTGCGCGCGGACATGGCCATTTGCGTCGCCATTTCCTCCACATCCAGCGCATGAGCCAGCCGCTCCCGCAGCCACGTTACCAGACGCTCCATCTGTCCGCCCTGTGGCGCCTGCTGCGCCAGCAGCTCGGCACTGAACTGGCGCTGCCCACCAGGACGGCGCAGGTACATCACCAACCCGCGGGCGACCCGCAGCGACAGGTCACGACCGTGGTCGTCCTCCACTAGGCTCAGGCACAAATCCATGCCGGCGGTCACACCGGCGGAGCTGTAGAACGTCGCGTCGCGCACGAACAGGGCGTCCTGCAACACCTGCAGTCGCGGGAACAGGCGCTGCAACAGCTCGGCGTAACGCCAATGGGTCACCACCGGACGCCCGTCCAGCAGCCCCGCCTGCGCCAGCAGGAAGGCGCCGGTGCACACCGATCCACAGCGTGCAGCGAGAGGTGCCGCCTGCGCCAGCCAGCGTGCGACATCACCTTGCTGCATAGCAGCCTGCACACCAAAGCCGCCCGCAACCAGCACCGTGCAGCCAGCCACTTCCTGAGGATCGGGCAGCGCCGTGGTCGCCAGCTCCAGCCCAGTACTGGAGCGAGCCAGCCCACCATCCGGCGAGATTGCCTCAAGGCGATAAGCCGGCCTGGAAGCCGGCGGCAGATGCTCGTCCACCGCGGCGAAGACATCCGCCGGGCCAGTGGCATCGAGCAACTGGAAATCCGGAAAGACCAGCAGGAAAACGCGGTGGGGAGCCTTCATCGGGCGTGAGTTCGAGAGAGACGATTGGCAGATATTCATTCATCAGCGTCAGAAGCGACAGCGGTATCGCTGGCAGCCTGCATGTCCCCGTCCGGAGAAACTCATGCGTCCACTCCTGCTGCTCCTCATGCTGTTGCTCTCCAGCAGCGTCACCCTGGCCGACGACGAGAGCCTCCCGCCCTATCAGCCCCGTTTCGGCCGCGAGCGTCCGGTCATCGCCGTGGTCGCGCAGAACCGCATGACCGAACTGGCGGACTACATCGTTCCCCTGGGCGTGTTGCGACGCTCCGGGGCAGCCGATGTGCTGGCACTGGCGACCAGCCCAGACCCCGTGCAACTGATGCCGGCCCTGCGCATCCAGCCGCAAGCCACGCTGGAGCAATTCACGAAGCGCTATCCACAGGGCGCGGACTACCTGCTCGTGCCCGCCGTGCACGACAGCAAGGACCCCGCCCTGCTCGCGTTCATTCAGGCGCAAGCTGCACAGGGCGCAACCATCGTCGGCATCTGCGATGGCGTACTGGTGCTGGGCAACGCCGGGCTGCTGCACGGGCGGCGCGCCACCGGCCACTGGTATTCGCGCGAGCAACGCCTGGACGACTATCCCGATACCCGCTGGGAGGAGAATCGCCGCTACGTGACAGACGGTACGGTGATCACCACCTCCGGTGTTACCGCCGCGCTGCCGGTATCAGTCGCCCTGGTCGAAGCCATCGAGGGGAGGACCCGCGCCACAGCACTGGCTCGGGAGTTCGGGGTCGAGGACTGGTCGCCCCGCCACGACAGCCAGCGCTTCACCCTCGGCGCCGGCGGTTACCTGACCGCCACCAGCAATTACCTCGCCCTCTGGGGGCACGAAACCTTCAGCACGCCCCTGGAGACAGGATTCGACGAAGTCAGCCTGGCGCTGAGCGTCGACGCCTGGGCGCGCACCTTCCGTACCGACGTTCGGGGGAGCGCCGCTCATCCTGTCACCAGCGCCGGGGGCCTGCTGTTCCTGCCGGAGCAGGCGGAAGCCCCGCCCCTGCCGGCAGGGCCTGGCGCCACGGCGATCCAGCGGCTCGACGGCACACTGGACGCGATCGCCCAGCGCTACGGCGACTCGACCCGGAGACTGGTCGCCGCACAGCTCGAATACACCGAGCCTGAACGATCCAGCCACCCGGCACGTCGAAACAACATGGACAACCCTTGAACCCGCCAAGCCTTGGATGCACCCTTGAGGGCATCTCGGCTAAACAACAACAAGGATTCCCCATGCATGAGATCAGCCTTCACCCCGTGCCGGAGGCCGTGCGCAAGCGTGCCTATCTCGACAAAGACGCTTATCAGCGCCTCTACCAGCAGTCGGTAGACGACCCGGAAGCCTTCTGGGGCGAGCAGGCCACCGCCTTCCTCGACTGGTTCAAGCCCTGGCACTCGGTGCACCACGGCGACCTCGCCAAAGGCCAGGCGACCTGGTTCAAGGGCGGCCAGCTCAACGTTACCTACAACTGTATCGACCGCCACCTGGAACAGCGCGGAGAGCAGGTCGCGATCATCTGGGAAGGCGACAACCCGGCCGAATCCGCCAACATCACCTACCGCAAGCTGCACAGCCACGTCTGCCGCCTGGCCAACGTGCTCAAGAGCCGCGGCGTGGAGAAAGGCGACCGGGTCTGCATCTACATGCCGATGATCCCCGAAGCGGCGTACGCCATGCTGGCCTGCGCGCGGATCGGTGCGATCCACTCGGTGGTGTTCGGCGGCTTCTCCCCCGACGCCCTGCGCGACCGCATCAACGATGCCGACTGCCGCGCCGTGATCACTGCCGACGAAGGCGTGCGCGGCGGCAAGTACATCCCGCTGAAGAAGAACGTGGAAAAGGCCCTCGCGGACTGCCCGAACGTCTCCACCGTCATCGTCGTCGAGCGCACCCAGGGCGAGATCCCGTGGGTCGAAGGGCGCGATATCTGGTACCACGAGGCCCTGCGCGGAGCCAGCGAGGACTGCGCACCGGAACCGATGGATGCCGAGGACCCGCTGTTCATCCTCTACACCTCCGGCTCCACCGGCAAACCCAAGGGCGTGCTGCACACCACCGGCGGCTACCTGCTGGGCGCGGCGATGACCCACAAGTACGTGTTCGACTACCACGACGGCGACATCTACTGGTGCACGGCGGATGTGGGCTGGGTCACCGGCCACAGCTACATCGTCTACGGCCCGCTCGCCAATGGCGCGACCACCCTGATGTTCGAAGGCGTGCCGAACTATCCGGACGCCTCGCGCTTCTGGCAGGTGATCGACAAGCACCAGGTGAACATCTTCTACACCGCGCCGACTGCCATCCGCGCACTGATGCGCGAAGGCGACGCACCGGTGCGCAAGACCCAGCGCAGCAGCCTGCGCCTGCTCGGTTCGGTGGGCGAACCGATCAACCCGGAAGCCTGGGAGTGGTACTACGAAGTGGTGGGCGAGAAGCGCTGCCCGATCGTCGATACCTGGTGGCAGACCGAAACCGGCAGCATCCTGATCACCCCGCTGCCCGGCGCCACCGATCTCAAGCCGGGTTCTGCAACCCGTCCCTTCTTCGGCGTACAGCCGGTACTGCTGGACGAGCAGGGCAAGGAAATCACCGGTCCCGGCTCCGGCGTACTGGCGGTCAAGGCCAGCTGGCCGAGCCAGATCCGCAGCGTCTACGGCGACCACCAACGGATGATCGATACCTACTTCAAGCCCTACCCCGGCTACTACTTCACCGGTGACGGCGCTCGCCGCGACGAGGACGGCTACTACTGGATCACCGGCCGCGTGGACGACGTGATCAACGTCTCCGGCCACCGCATCGGCACCGCCGAGGTGGAGAGCGCACTGGTGCTGCACGACTCGGTCGCCGAGGCCGCGGTGGTCGGCTACCCGCACGACCTCAAGGGCCAGGGCATCTACGCCTTCGTCACCCCCATGAACGGCATCGAGCCCAGTGACACCCTCAAGCAGGAATTGCTCGCGCTGGTGAGCAAGGAAATCGGCAGCTTCGCCAAGCCGGAAATGCTGCAATGGGCACCCGGCCTGCCCAAGACCCGCTCGGGCAAGATCATGCGGCGCATCCTCCGCAAGATCGCCTGCAACGAGCTGGAAAACCTCGGTGACACCTCGACCCTGGCCGACCCCAGCGTCGTCCAGGGGCTGATCGACAACCGCCTCAACCGTTGATGCGCGCTACAGGCCACGGGCGCAAAGATGCTAGGTTTAGAGAACAGACCTGTCGTCCTTGCCCCGAGGCCTGTTCGCCGCAATGGAAACTGTTCGCCGTCATATTGAAAGCCAGGTACTCAGCCTGACCGGCCTCGCCTTGGGCGGGGTCGACTTCGAGTCGCCCAAGGGCGACCCCGGCCTGTTCGGGCCCGACTCCGTGTGCTGGAAAGTCCACGGTGACTTCAGCTCGATGCTCATCGGCGGCATCAGCGCCCTGCTCCTGCAGATGTTGCACCCCGCCGCACTGGGCGGCGTCTGGGATCACTCCAACTTCCGCGCCGACATGCTCGGCCGCCTGCGGCGCACCGGGCAGTTCATCTCCGCCACGACCTATGGCTCAAGCAGCGATGCCCAGAAGCTGATCGAGCGCGTGCGGCGCATCCATGAGAGCGTCCACGGCACCCTGCCCGATGGCACGACCTACGCCGCCAGCGATCCCGACCTGCTGACCTGGGTGCACGTCGCCGAAGTGAGCTGCTTCCTCGCCTCGCACCTGCGCTACCTGAACCCGAATCTCTCCGGGGAAGAACAGGACCGTTACTACGACGAGATCGCCCTTATCGCCGAGCGTCTCGGAGCACGCAACGTGCCGCGCTCGCGGGCCGAGGTCGCGGTCTTCCTGCAACGCATGCGCCCGCAGCTGCGCTACGACGAGCGCACCCGCGAAGTAGTCAGCGTGCTGTTCAACGCGCCTGCGCCGAGCTTCCTCGCCAAGCCATTCGGCATGCTGATGATGCGCGCCGGCATCGACCTGCTGCCGGACTGGGCCGCGGACCAGCTCGGCCTGAGCCTGGGCAGCCTGCAGCGTCAGTTGATCCGCTCCAGCGTTCGGCGCAGCGTGCCATTGCTGCGCTGGGCGGTGCGCAACGGATCACTGCACCGTGCACGCCGCCGAATGGGGCTACCACCGCTGCGCTGAAACGTGACTACCCGGTTCGGAGGGTGGTGAGCCGGCGGCGAGCGTGCAACCATGGCCTTTCGCTGCGGCCACGCCGCCCCCGTCAGAGGATTCGTGTCATGCAAGAAGTCGTCATCGTCGCTGCCACCCGTACCGCTATCGGCAGCTTCCAGGGTTCGCTTTCCGCACTGCCGGCCCACGAGCTAGGCGCCGCGGTCATCCGCAGCCTGCTGCAACAGACCGGCCTCGACCCGGCCCGGGTCGACGAAGTGATCCTCGGCCAGACGCTGACCGCCGGCGCCGGCCAGAATCCGGCACGCCAGGCATCGATCGCCGCCGGCCTGCCCAACAGCGTGCCGGCCATGACCGTGAACAAGGTCTGCGGCTCAGGCCTCAAGGCGCTGCACCTCGCCGCCCAGGCGATCCGCTGCGGCGACGCCGACGTCATCATCGCCGGCGGCCAGGAAAGCATGAGCCTTGCCCCCTACGTCATGCCCGGCGCACGTACCGGCCTGCGCATGGGCCACGCCAAGCTGATCGACAGCATGATCCAGGACGGCCTCTGGGACGCCTTCAACGACTACCACATGGGCATCACCGCCGAGAACCTGGTGGAGAAGTACGGCCTCAGCCGCGAAGAGCAGGACGCCTTCGCTGCCGAGTCCCAGCGCAAGACCACCGAAGCCATCGAAGCAGGCCGCTTCAAGGCAGAGATCACCGCAATCGAGATTCCCCAGCGCAAGGGCGCCCCCCTGCGCTTCGACACCGATGAGCAACCGCGCGCCGGCACAACCGCCGAGTCCCTGGCCAAGCTCAAGCCGGCGTTCAAGAAAGACGGCAGCGTTACCGCCGGCAATGCCTCCACCCTCAACGACGGCGCCGCGGCTGTATTGCTGATGAGCGCCACCAAGGCCGCCGAACTCGGCCTGCCCGTGCTAGCCCGTATCGCCGCCTACGCCAACGCGGGTGTCGACCCGGCCATCATGGGCATCGGCCCGGTCTCGGCCACCCACCGCTGCCTGGAGAAGGCCGGCTGGCAGCTCGCCGACCTGGACCTGATCGAGGCCAACGAAGCCTTCGCCGCCCAGGCCCTCTCGGTGGGCAAGGAGTTGGGCTGGGATGCCTCGAAAGTAAACGTGAACGGCGGCGCCATCGCCCTCGGCCACCCGATCGGCGCATCGGGCTGCCGCGTGCTGGTCACCCTGCTCCACGAGATGCTTCGCCGTGATGCGAAAAAAGGCCTCGCAACGCTCTGCATCGGGGGTGGACAAGGCGTGGCACTGGCGCTGCAGCGCTGATAGCCGCCAGCTTGCTGCGCAGAACTCATCCTGCGCAGCAAGTCTTCCGCCCACTCTGACGGGGCAACTTCCCGCCTATTTGACTCCCTGCACGCTTTCAATCCTACGCATCGGAATATTCCGTAGGCGCTTGAACAACTGGTCTATCTTCAAGATCAATGCGCGCAAATCATCTGGACTCAGGGAGTCAACCATGAAGAAGCGTGTGGTGCTGATCGAGGATCACCCCGCGATGCGCCTCGCCATCCGCTCGCTGCTCGAACAGGACTCGCAGTTCGAAGTAGTGCACGAAGCGGCCGACGGCCACGGCGGTCTGGACGCCGTGCGCAAGCTGCGACCGGATCTCGTGATGCTTGACCTCAACCTGCCGGGCATGGACGGGCTCGACCTGCTGGCGCGCCTGCATATCTTCGACGAGAACATTCGCCTGCTGGTCTTGAGCTCGCAGGATGAACGTCTGTATTCGGCCAAGGTCGAAGCCGCGGGTGCGCATGGCTTCGTGAGCAAGAACAAGGACACCAGTGCCATTCTCAACGCCGCACGCATGCTGGTCTCCGGCTATCGCTGCTTCCCGGAAAAGGTCATGAGCATCGACAAGAGCACCGACCCGGTGGGCAGCCTGACGCCACGGGAGCTGGTGGTACTGCGCAGTCTGGTGAGGGGCATGAGCAACAAGGACATCGCCGAGGAGCTGTTCCTCAGCCAGAAGACTGTCAGCACCTACAAGACGCGCATTCTTGAGAAGCTGAACCTGCAAAGCATCGTGGATCTCGTGGAGTTCGCTCGCACCCACCGCCTGAACGATTGACAGACATCACTGAAAACCGCGTCCGAAGGCGACTTTCGAATCGAAGAATCACACCCGTGCCATACTGAAACGGCACGTCACGACGGAAACGACTCTCGCCATGCCCAAAGGATTGAAGCGCGCCATCGGCGCGGTTGTGCTGCTGGTTCTCCTCTACTGCCTGCTGGGCTTCCTGATCATTCCCGGCATCGGCCTGCGCGTGGCCAACCAGCAACTGGCCCACTACGCGACCGTTCCCGCACGGCTGGAGCGCATCGAATTCAACCCGTTCAGCCTGGAACTCACCCTCTGGGGGCTGCACCTTGGGGAGGATGGAAAGGAGCAGGTACGTTTTCGTCGCCTGTACGCCAACCTTGAACTCGACAGCCTGTGGAAACGCCGGCTACACCTCGCCGACGTCGAACTGGACGCCCCGCACACCGAACTGCTCTTCGCGGAAAACGGCACGCTGAACCTGAGCAAGCTGTTCACGCTGCCTCCCAGCGAACCCGCTCCCGCGCAGGAAGAACCGAGCAAGCCCTTCCCGCTGCGCATCGACCGCATCCGCTTGGCCGAAGGCAGCCTGCACTTCCTCGACCGGCGTCCGAGCGAACCGGTCGAGTTCGTCTTCGACCCCATGGGCTTCGAGCTGCACAACCTCAGCACACTGCCCGACGACGGCGCCGAAATGACCCTGGTTGCCACCGGCCCGCACGGCGGCAAGCTCGACTGGAAGGGCGACCTGAGCATCGTTCCCTTCACCTCCAAGGGCAGCTTCACCCTCGAAGGTGTACCACTGAAAGCCTGGTGGCCCTATGTACGGGACAACGCACCACTGAATCTGAACAACGGCATCCTCAGCGTTGCGTCCGACTACCACCTGGATCTGTCGAAAGGAACACAACTGCTGCTGGACAAGGCAGCCGTCCAGCTACGTGACCTTGACCTCAGCTCCCCCGATGGCAAGCCGCTGGCCAAGCTCGCCACTCTGGATGTCGCCGAAACCACCCTCGACCTCGTCAAGCAGGAAGTGGTGGTCGGCCAGATCCGCAGCCAGGGCCTGGAAGCCTGGGCCGCGCGCGAGAAGGACGGCCAACTGGACTGGCAGAAACTCTTCGCCAACTTCAAACCCTACAAGCGCCCCGAGGAACCCTCGCCCCAGGCGCAGGCAGCCCCCGAGCAGGCGCCTGGCGAGCCATCCACCTCCGGCAGCACGGCAGAGCCCGCCAAGCAACAGCAGGCCACCACCGACACACCGCCAACCAGGCCAGCCGACCCGGAAAGCACTGCCCAGGCCAAACCCGCCACAGCGCCGACCACGCCCAAGGCCGAGACCCAGCCGGTCGAGGCAAGCAAGGGTATGCCGACCGCCGAAGCCGCCCAGCCACCGGCCGAGCCGGCGAAGGCATGGCACGTTATCCTGCGCGACACCCAGTTGCGCGGCTACAAGGCTCACCTGGCAGATCGCGCGCCGGGCAAACCGGTCAGCCTCGAAGTCGGCCCGCTGGACCTCGACCTGCAGAACCTCGACAGCGGCCTCACCGCGCCGCTGCAACTCAAGCTCAAGACCGGCCTCGGCCCACGCGGGCAGATCGAAGCCAGCGGCCAGGTCATCCCCAACCCGGTCAGCGCCAAGCTGAAGGTCTCAACCCGCGACATCGACCTGCGAGTCGCCCAGGCCTACATCGATCCCTTCATCCGTCTGGAGCTGCGCAGCGGTCTGCTCTCCAGCGACCTGGATGTCGACCTCAAGGGCACCGATCCGCTTGCCTTCAGCGTCAATGGCAGCGCCCAGGTGACCCAGCTGCATACCCTGGACACCATCAAGAGCCGCGATTTCGTCAAATGGACCAAGCTGACCCTCGACGGCCTGGCCTACAAACACGGCGACAGCCTGGTAATCCAGACCGTGTCGCTGGAAGAGCCCTACGCGCGCTTCATCATCAACGAAGACCGCTCCACCAACGTCAGTGAGCTGATCATCCCGCAGCCGGAGTCCGCATCCGCCGCGAGCAAAAGCAGCAGTTCCGGCAACAGCAAGCCCATGGGCATCCGCATTGGCGGCGTGAAGATCAACAACGGCTCGGCCAACTTCGCCGACCTGACCCTGCGACCGGACTTCGCCACTGCGATCCAGCAATTGGGCGGCGAGATCGGCACCATCGACAACCGCAACCCGGCCCCCGCCTCGGTGGACGTGAAGGGCAAGGTCGACAAGTACGCGCCGGTGACCATCAAGGGCAGCCTCAATCCCTTCTCGCCGCTGGAGAAACTGGATATTGCCACCAGCTTCAAGCGCGTCGAACTGACCACCCTGACCCCCTACTCCGGCAAGTTTGCCGGCTACCGTATCCGCAAGGGCCGGCTGAACCTCGACCTGCACTACCAGATCACCCAGGGCAAGCTCAAAGCCGACAACAAGGTACTGGTGGAGCACCTGCAACTGGGCGAGAAGGTCGACAGCCCGGACGCCGTGGACCTGCCGGTGAAACTGGCAATCGCCCTGCTCAAGGACGCCAACGGCAACATCGATATCCAGCTGCCGGTGGAAGGCGACCTGAACAACCCGCAGTTCAGCGTCATGCCCATCGTCTGGCAGACCCTGCGCAATCTGGTCGTGCGCGCCGTGCAGGCGCCGTTCAACTTCATCGCCGGCCTGGCCGGTGGCTCCGGCGGCCCGGACCTGAGCAACGTGACCTTCGCCGCCGGGTCCAGCGAGCTGGACGCCAGCGCCCAGGGCAATCTCGACAAGCTGGCCGAAGCGCTCAAGCAACGCCCGGCACTGAAGCTGGAAGTCGAGGGTGTCGCCGCAGCCGCCAGCGACGGTCCGTTGCTGGCCGACAAGCGCCTGAAGCAGGAATACCAGAAGAACTACTACAGCATGTTGCAGCGGCGCGGCGACAAGGTGCCCAGCGACGCCAGCCAGTTGGAGGTTCCGGAAGACCTGCAGCCGATCCTGCTCGAGGGCGTCTACCGCGCACGTTTGAAGAAGCAGCCGCCTGCGGAGTGGCAGCAACTCAGCAAGGACGAGCGCTCGGCGAAAATGCGTCAGGCCGTGCTGGACTCCTGGAGCGACAGCCAGTTGCTGCTGCGCAAGCTCGGTCAGGAGCGCGCGACCCAGATCAAGGACTACCTGGTCGCCAAGGGCGGCCTGGGTGACGACCGTATCTACCTCATCGACGTCAGCTTCGGCGAAGCGGAGAATGGTGGAACTGTGGCCACTCAGCTGCACCTTGATAGCGAATAAGGAGTCGTTCGATGAAAGCCCTGACCTGGATGACCTGCGCCCTGCTGCTTTGCGCGGCGGGCGCCCAGGCGGAAAGCATGCGTTGCGGCAGCGCCCTGATCAATGCTGGCGACCGCGCCTGGGAAGTCGAACAGAAGTGCGGCGCACCGGATCACCGTGACGAGGTCGGCTACACGCTGGGCGGCTATGATCGCCGCGAGTACCGGGTCGAGGAGTGGGTCTACGGCCCGCGCAACGGCACCAGCTACATCCTCACCTTCGAAGCCAACAAGCTCAAAAGCATCGAGTTCAAACGCAATTGAAGACGCCCCTCGTACTGCGCCTGGCGGCGCTCATGCTGCCACTGACGTTCACTGCCATCGATGCGCAGGCCGCCAGCCTGCGCTGCAACAGCAAGCTGATCAGCACCGGTGATGCCACCAGCGATGTGCTCAGCCGCTGCGGCGAGCCGGTCAGCCGTTCGTTCCTGGGCTACAAGCAGGTGCCCGGCCCCCGTTACGGCAAGTCCATGGAAGTCGCTGTGGAAGAATGGATCTACGGTCCCTGGAGCGGCATGCTGTATTTCGTCCGCTTCGAAGGCAACCGCTTGAGCGACATCCAGAGCAAGCGCGCCGGCAACTGACAGCGCTGGCGGCGAGGTGCTAGTCTCGCCGCCACTCACGCATTCACGCCATCAGGGCCAAGGATCGGTCACCATGGTCATCGTCCCCGCCGAGCACCCGCTGGACTGGAAAAAACCTCCAGTCATCACGCTGCTGCTGATCGTTCTCAACGTACTGATCTACTTCGGCTACCAAGGCGGCGATAGCGCCCGCCGCGAAGACGCCGTGCGCATCTACCTCAACCAGGACCTGCTCAGCCACGAGCGGTCGCTGTTCAGCGCTTCGCTGGAGCGCCGCGACCGGCTGGAGGCCGACCAGCAGCGGGTACTCGAAGCCCTGCCCCGCCAGCAACTTGCCTGGCTGGTGCTCTCGGACCTGGAGTTCGGCCACGAGCTTCGCGCGCTGCCCGCCTTCCAGCAGGACGCTGCCTGGCAGGCGTCGCGCCTGACGGCCGAAGCGGCCCGTGACCAGACCAGCAGCCTGCGCTTCGGCTTCATCCCCGAGCGCTTCACCGTCCAGGGCCTGTTCGGTTCGATGTTCCTCCACGGCAGCTTCTGGCACCTGGCCGGCAACATGGTCTTCCTGTTCATCTTCGGCTTCGCCCTGGAGGCGGCACTGGGACGCGCCATGTACCTCGGTCTCTACCTGTTCAGCGGCCTGTGCTCCGGGCTGCTGTGGTGGGCGCTCGATCCCTCCTGGGTACCGGGCATTGGCGCCTCGGGCGCCATCTCCGGCCTGATGGGCATGTACATCGGCGTCTATGGTCTGCGGCGCATCCAGTTCTTCTACTGGCTCGGACCGCTGATCGGCTACCTCAAGGCGCCGGCGCTGTGGATCCTGCCGCTATGGCTGGGCAAGGAGCTGTTCGGGCTGGTCCGCGCTGCCGACCATGTGAACTACTACGCGCACATCGGCGGGCTGCTTTCCGGCTTCCTCGCCGTCTGGCTGCCACGCAGGTTCGGGCGGATGCCGGTGGACGAAGCCTATCTGGCCAAGGAAGACCCGGACGCCCCGTTCAAGCGCGCCCTGGCCGGACTGGACGAGCAGATCGGCCGTTTCGCCCTCGACCAGGCCGCCGCACGCGGGCCGGACTTGCTGCGGCAGTTTCCTGGGCAACCCGTCCTCGTCGAACGTCTCTACGGAGTGGCCAAGGGCAGGCAGGACCGCGCGCTGATGAGTGAAACGCTCAAGCAACTGTTCGCCCTGCCGCCCTCCCCTGCGGCCGACGCGCTGCTGCGCCGGCTCGCCGAGGAAAGCGCTGCCAGCGACGCGGGGCTGCTTGCGCACCCGGCGATTCAGTTGCACCTGCTGCGCACACTGCTGCAGCGCAACGATTCTCGACAGGCCTTGAACAGCTGGCGTCGCCTGGCGCGCTCCGGACAGCTGCCCGAGCCGCTGCCCGGGCTGACCCTGCAACTGGCCAAGCAGATCGGCCAGAAGGGCGAACTGCAAGCCGTGCGTGAGCTTTCGCGTTTCCTCCGCCAGCATTACCCGGAAGCTGACCCAACCCGCCAGCTGACGATCTACCAGCAGCACCTCGCCCCCTGAAGCACATATGAAAAAGCCCCGTCGGCGAACCGATGGGGCTTGGGTCATCCCTGTGTCTGGGCGCTACAGGCGGCGGCTGAAATCACGGACTTCCTCTTCCGCTTTCTCGCGGGTCCAGCCGTAGCGCTCCTGCAGTTTGCCTACCAGGTACTCGGCATGTCCGTCCGCCGCCTGCAGGTCATCGTCAGTGAGCTTGCCCCACTTTTCCTTGAGCGTGCCGGACAGCTGCTTCCACTTGCCTTTGATGACGTCAGTGTTCATGGCGATCCTCCTGTTCGAGGTGGGATGGGGAAAGGTGGTCGGAGACGAAGGCTCGCAGCCCTTACTCGACCGACTTCAGGCCATCAGCCGAGACGGCTTTCACGCCCTTGATGTCCTGGGCGGTCTTCACCGCCAGTTCCTTCTCGGCATCGGTCTTGACGTTACCGGACAGGGAGACCACACCCTTGTTGGTCTCGACCTTGATGTTGGTGCCGCTGATGTCCTTGTTGGCGATCAGCACGGATTTCACCTTGCTGGTGATCCAGGTGTCGGAAACCGCCTCTTCGGTTTTCTGGACTGTCTCGTTGGCGGCCAGAGTCGTCGGCTGGGCGAACACCGAGTTGGCGAACGAGAAGCTCAGGGCGGTTGCAGTGGCAGCGGCGAGAGCCAGTTTGTTGAAACGTTTCATGGCGGTTTCTCCTGAATTATTGGAAAACTGCGACCCATACCTGGCTGCAGTTGCACTAGGACTATCGCAAGCCCTGTGCCAGTTTTCATAATTCATTAAAAGCTATATAAATCAATATCTTATATACAACTCAAAATCGAACATCACTTGCAGTTTGCAAATTCCGCCGCTGCGCTTCGTGCAGCTTGCACGATCAGGTCGAGGCACCCTTGCCCAGCCTGGCCAGCACCGCTTCGAGCTGCACAACCTCGCCCATCTGCTCGAACGCCGGATAACGCTGGCGGATGAAGGCCAGCAACTGCTGCGCCGGCTCGACCTGCCCCAGCTCCTCGGAGAATGCCCGTGCAGCCATCAGGTAGGCGCGCGGAATGCCAGGGTAGTCCGGGAAGCGCTTGTGCAGGTTGCGCAACAGGCTCAGCCCCTCACGAGCCTTGTGGCGTTCGATCAGGACCTCGGCGACCCGCTCGCATACGCTCGGGTCGTCCGGCAGATAATCGGACTGCAGTTGCCGGGCATTGAGGAAGGCGCTGGCAGCGAGATGCGGATTGAGGCGGCTTGCCAGGCCCAGGTAATGCGGCAGGTGATTCAGGCACTCGGCGCGATCGTTCAGGGCGAACAACAACTGGTGATAGCGCTCGTTGAGCTTGAGGTCCTGGCGGCCTTCACGCAGCGCGGCGACAAGGATCTCCAGCGCAGCGCCCGTCTGCCCTTCCTTGACCCGTACCTCCGCCTCGGCCAGCGCCTTGCGGCGGTGCCATTCCGGCGCGGCGAAGCCGGCAGGCCCATCCTCACCCGCGGACACGTAGCCCAACTCACCCTGATACTGGAACACGGCGTAGCCCATCATGGCGCACATCACCACGCTGAAGTAGCCGGTCAGCCCGGCGACCACAGGCACCATCACCACCCGCGGCAGCCCGTGGGACAGCAGCCAGCCGACGTAGGTAGGCGACTGCCAGAGGATGAACAGGAATACGCAGAGGATCAGGTAACGCCAGCCCATCGCCGCGATCACCTGCCCTACTTCACCGGGGCTGAGCGCGGCGCCCAGGCTCTTGTCCAGGGACAGGCGGATGATGCTCGCAGGCAGCACCAGCATGAGGCCGATGTTGGCCGCCCAGTAGATTGCCTCGCTGTGGAAGTCAGCCGCGAGCCAGAGCAGTATCAACGCGATCAGAAACACCGCGAGTTGCTGGAAGAAGGTCCTCAGGCTGTCGACGCTGAAAGCCTCCAGTAGCCCCGGGGCGTCCTGGCCTCCGAAGCTCGCCGCCTCGATCACGCTGTGCAGGTACTTGGTCGCCACGCTGAGCAGCGCAATCCAGAGCAGGAAGATCGCCGGCATGAACACGCAGGCCAACGCCAGCAGCGCGCAGAAAGCCAGCGGCCCGGCCTGGAATCCATAGGCGAAGAATTTCGGCAGGCGCTCCCAGAAGGGTTGCGCAGTATTGGCCGCGCCAAGGAAGCGCAGATGCCCACGGCACAGCGGACACGACGGCGCGTACTCCGGCGCGTCGGCATTGAGGGGAATGCAGCAGTCGCCGTAATGGCGTTCGCACGGCTGGCAATGCCAGGTCGCGGGCTGGGCACTGTGGTAGTGACAGTAACGCTTGTCCATCTCGGGGCATCCTTGGAGCGAGATCGGCGAATAGCGCATTCTCAAGGCAAAAAAAGAGGGCCCGCAAGGGGCCCTCTTTCATTTCACCGTGTGCTTACACGCCAGAGGCTTCAGCAGCGGCTACGTCCTTGATGGACAGCTTGATGCGGCCACGGTTGTCCACGTCGAGAACCAGGACTTTGACTTCCTGGCCTTCCTGCAGAACGTCGGTGACCTTGTCGATGCGCTTGTCGCTGATCTGCGAGATGTGCACCAGACCGTCCTTGCCCGGCAGGATGTTGACGAAGGCACCGAAATCAACGATGCGCTCGACCTTGCCGACGTAGATCTTGCCGATCTCGGCTTCCGCGGTGATGCCCAGGACGCGCTGCTTGGCGGCCTCGGCAGCTTCCTTGGTTTCGCCGTAGATCTTCACGCTGCCATCGTCCTCGATGTCGATCGAGGCCTTGGTCTCTTCGCAGATGCTGCGAATGGTGGCGCCGCCCTTGCCGATGACGTCGCGGATCTTGTCGGTGTCGATCTTCATCTGGATCATGGTCGGAGCATTTTCCGACAGCTCGGCGCGCGGAGCGGCGATGATCTGGTTCATCTGGCCGAGGATGTTCAGGCGAGCTTCCAGGGCCTGGCCCAGGGCGATCTCCATGATCTCTTCGGTGATACCGTTGA